>JAQTNM010000029.1 GCA_028713875.1 Candidatus Omnitrophota bacterium
TTTATCTCGGCGTTTATAGTTGCGCTTGCGGCCATCCGGTTCCTTCTCGTTTTTATCAAGAAGCATACCTTTGTCCCGTTCGGGATGTACAGGATACTTGTAGCTGCGGCATTCTGGCTTAAATTCAGGTAGGAGGCAAGGATGAGCATAATGGTTCTGGGAACAGTTGCGCTGGATACGGTAAAGACGCCTTTCGGCATAAGGAGGCATATGCTTGGAGGTTCTGCCGTGCATTTTGCCATGTCCGCCCGGCTATTTGCCGATGTCAACCTGGTGGCAATAGTGGGAGAGGATTTTCCGCAGAGATATATTGATTTCCTGAAGAGAAAAAGCCTGATACTGACTTCACTGATCAGGACCACCGGTAAGACCTTTAAATGGCATGGTAAATATGAGAGAGACCTCAATACTGCATTAACACTCGGCACGGAGCTGGGGGTGTTACTGAGTTTTAAGCCCGCGGTTTCAGATAAACAGAAAAATATAAAACACATATTCCTGGCTAATGTGGATCCCGATATACAGAAGCATCTATTGGGCCATATGCGTTCGCCTCACCTGGTGGGTCTGGACAGCATGAATTACTGGATGAAGCACAAACGTAAGGCCCTGGTGCAACTCTTAAAAAGAGTTGATATTTATGTGGCCAATGACGCTGAAGCCAGGGATCTTTCACAGGAACACAATCTCATTAAGGCCGCCAGGCGCCTGCGTTCTTTGGGCCCCAGGATGGTCTTGATCAAGAAGGGCGAGCACGGCGTAATCTTATACAGCGACAAGTTCATATTTTCCTTGCCCGCTTATCCTACGGATAAAGTGGTTGATCCTACCGGAGCCGGGGATACCTTTGCCGGGGCATTCATGGGTTATCTGACCAAGGTAAAGCGGATAGACGAAAGCAGCCTTAAGAAGGCGGTCGTTTACGGGACTATTGCCGCATCATTCAATGTGGAGGGGTTCGGGCTGAATAAAACCAGCCGCCTCAAAATAGAGGATTTGGAAAAGCGGCTGTGCACTTTTAAAAGACTCGTTTCATTTTAAATGAAGACTCCCCGCAGAGCGTGGAGTAACCTAAGCGCTAAACGCCAGAGGCAGCGTTAACTCCCCGCAGAGCGTGGAGTAACCTAAGCGCTAAACGCCAGAGGCAGCGCTTAGGTTAACCGCCAGAGGCAAATGCTAAACGAAAACTCCGCGCATAGCGCGGAGTAAACAACCGCTAATCACCGGAGGTAGCGGTTGTTTAGGAGGGTTATATGCTGGAAGAAAAAATCTTAAAAGAGTATCAGGAAGCGATGAAAGCCAGGGATACGCTTAAAAGTACGCTCTTGAGTTCCTTGCGCGCGGAGATAGTCAATGCCGCGATCAAAGAAAAAAAAGACAAGCTGGATGACAACGGTATTATTGCGGTGATAAGGAAACAGGTAAAACAGCATCAAGATTCTATTGAGCAGTTCCAGAAAGGCGCAAGGCCCGAGTTGGCTGATAAAGAAAAGAAAGAGCTGCAGATACTGGAATCTTACCTGCCCAGACAGCTTTCGCCGGAAGAAATAAAGAAGATTATCGAAGAAGCCGTAGTATCCTGCGCTGCGCAGGGGCCCAAAGACATGGGTAAGGTAATGAAGGAGGTCATGGCTAAAACCGGAGCGGCCGCTGACCCCAAGCTTGTGAGCGAGCTGGTCAAAGAGAGGCTTTTGGGACCAGCTTAATTTTTTGATTGACAATAAAGAGTAAATATAGTATCTTAAATAGACAATTTTTTTATTTTTAGGGTTTATTTGTGACAATTTTCACAAATATTTAAGAATTTCTCTCCTAAAACATTTTTCCCTAAAAAAATCAAAGCCAGCATATGCAGGAAACATATTATCTGGAAACACAAAAATTAGCAGCTTTAATAAGCCGGCTTAAAGAAGAATTTAACGTATTTGTCCCGGCGCTTAAAGATCCGGATTTTACCAAAGAGCAGGACTATTCCTATGCCTGCTACGCAGACCCCGAATCCCATTTCGTCTTTAATCCCTACCGTACGGTTGAGCCTTTAAAGATGTTTTTTACCAATCCCCTGGAAAAGGTAGCCGGATACTTCAATCCCGGCAACGATGCGCCTGCGGCCCGAAAAACGATTATTTTCGGAGTCAAAAGCTGCGACCTGGCAGGGCATAAAGTCCAGGATTTTGTCTTTCTGGAAGGAGTGGAAGTTGATTCCCTGTACCGTTTAAGAAGGGAAAATACTATTTTTATTTCCAGCGACTGCACGGACTTTAAATCGGTCTGTCATTGCCTGGATTGGGAGATCCTGCCGTATCCGAGCGCCGGCTTTGACCTGAACCTGTCACCGCTCAATGAAGGATACGTGGTAGAGGTCGGTTCAAACAGGGGTAAAGAGCTTATAAAGCAATATCAGATATATTTTATCCCCGCAAAAGAGGCGCAACTGGCGGCACGCAAGGTAAAAAGAGAGAACCTGGTAGGGCGTCTCAAAAAGCACCTGTTCCCTCAGAACCTGGTTTCCAGAAATATCGTACAGAGGCTGATGAAGGAAGGTTATAATCTTGATACCTGGCATGATTTTATGCTCTCTTGCGTTGAATGCGGCGGATGTAATTTTATCTGTGATACCTGCCATTGTTTTCTGCTGGCAGATACCGCACAAGATAATCATAACCGGAGATTGCGGCTCTGGGATTCCTGTCAATACGCAAATTATGCCCGGGTTGCCGGAGGCGCCAATCCCCTAAAGGCCAGGGCCCAGAGACTGAGGTTTAGATTTACAAAAAAGTTTGATTTTTTCATAGATAACCTGGGTGTACCTGCATGCTGCGGATGCGGCAGGTGCATTGAGGTTTGCCCCGGCAAGATCGATATCAGGGAGGTATTGAAGGACCTGGCCAAAAAGCTTAATATAAGAGATGAATAGTATATACCGGCCGCAAGAGGCAGTTATTGAAGACGTAATCATTGAAAGCCCGAACATCAAGACCTTTGTTTTGAGGCCTAAGCAGGAGTTTTCCTTCCGCACCGGCCAGTTTCTTGAATTGACCCTGCCCGGGGTAGGAGAGGCTCCGTTTACGCCCTCCTCAGACCCTAACATAAAAGATAAGATGGATGTAACCATTATGAGCGCAGGCAAGGTTACCCGGGCGCTGCACAATATTGCGAAAGATACTACGGTAGGCATACGCGGCCCCTACGGCAAGGGCTATCCCCTGGATAAATTCGCAGGCAGGGATATCCTCATCGTAGGCGGAGGGGTGGGGCTGGCGCCTTTACGTTCGCTGCTCTTGAGCCTGTTTGCGGATATCGATAAGTATAATAAAGTGGTATTGCGTTACGGCGCGCGTACTCCGCACGACATAATATATAAAGGATTAATACCGCAGTGGTCAAAGATCAAAAAAGTGGACCTTGCCCTTACCGTTGATGTGGGCGATCCTTCCTGGAAGGGGCATGTGGGCCTGGTTACCACTATATTAAAGGACCTGCCCCTGGATATAAAAAAGACGACTGCAATAGTTTGTGGCCCGCCCATAATGATGAAGTTCGTCAACTTCAAGCTTCTCGACCTTGGATTCATGCCGCAAGACATATATTTATCCATGGAGAAGAATATGTCCTGCGGCCTGGGCAAGTGCGGGCATTGCCGCATGGGCAGGTATTATACCTGCAAGGACGGCCCGGTGTTTACTTACGAGGAAATAAAAGATATACCGGAGATCTGGGATTAAAGTATATGAAACGCTTATTTATTGACTTGGATATCTGCGATAACTGCAAAGAATGCGTTGCCTGCTGCAGTTATTTCTATCATCCGCAGAATAACGGCATAAGCTCTCTGCGGGAATACGCCACTTTCGCTACGATATGCCGGCACTGCGAAGAGGCGCCCTGCGTAAATTCCTGCTATCATAACGCGCTTGAGAGGGCTGCGGACGGCCACATCAAGCGTTATAAGATGCGCTGCACCAGCTGTAAGTCCTGCAGCATTGCCTGTCCATTCGGTATAATTTTCCAGGACTTTATACCCTACCTGGATTCTCAATGCGATTATTGCACTGGCGTATCCGGAAAACTGCCCAAGTGCGTTACCAGCTGCCCGGAAAAAGCCATAGAGATCAAAGAAGTAGAAGAAAACCCTGAGGAGAATATCTATTTTGTGGGCGAGCACCTGGCAGTACATACCCGGAAATGGTCCAGGGAGGTTGTTTCGGCGAAGAAAAAATGAAGACATTATTCAATTATTTGATATTCCCGGGTTTTTTGTTCAGCGCGATGATAGGCCTGCTTGCCGGATGGCTTGACCGGAAAGTAACGGCCAGGATCCAGTGGCGCGTCGGCCCCCCGTGGTATCAGAATTTTACCGACATTATAAAACTTTCAGGCAAGGAGACCGTTGTTCCGCAAGGGGCGCGGATAACTTTCTTATTATCGCCTTACCTGGGGCTTTTAGGGCTGGTTTTAGGCGCAACGATATTGGGGCAGACCGTATTTTTTTCCGGACAGGGCTTTACAGGTGACCTGATCGTGGTGGTATATCTCATGGCAATCCCGGCAATAGCCGTTATGACCGGTGCTTCCAGCTCCGCTAACCCCCTGGCATCAGTGGGCGCATCGCGTGAGATGAAATTACTCCTGGGTTACGAATTGCCTTTTATATTGGCTATAATTACGGTCATAGTGAAGTCAAACGGAGCTATCAGGCTGGGGGAGATTATCAACCACCAAGCCGCTTACGGTTCTTCGGTTTTTTCTTTGTCCGGAGCCATCGCCTTTATCGTGGCTTTATTATGCGTACAGGCCAAACTTGGTTTTGCCCCTTTTGACATTGCCGAGTGTGAGCAGGAGATAATGGGCGGGACATTGATTGAATATTCCGGGTTGCCTCTTGCGGTATTTAAATTGACCAAGGCCGTCCTGCTTAGCACAACCTTGTTATTTTTGATTATCCTGTTTCTGGGCAAAGACCTGAGCCCCGCATTCTTAATTTTAAAGTTTATAATGATACTGGTGATCGCTATCCTGATAAAAAATACCAATCCGCGTTTACGCATTGACCAGGCCTTAAGGTTCTTCTGGGGTCCGCTTACCATACTGGGGTTGGTCGGTCTGGTTCTAGCAACTAGAGGATTATGATGGACTTTAGATTAAAAGCCCTGACCAAATCTATCTGGGTATTTCATATCAGCACCGCCTCCTGCAATAATTGCGATATTGAAATACTGGATTGCATTACCCCCAGGTTCGACGTAGAAAGGTTCGGCATCCAGCTCATCGGTTCGGTCAGGCATGCGGACGCGCTTTTGGTTACCGGAGTAGTCAACCGTAAAGCCGCACCGCTTCTTAAAAAAGTTTATGCGCAGGCACCCAAGCCCTGCGTTGTTGTGGCGGTGGGCCAGTGCGCCCTTTCTCAGAATATGTTCAGGTTCGGCTATAACTGTCCGGAGCCGCTGGATAAGATTCTGCCCGTGGATGTATATATCCCGGGCTGTCCCCCGAAGCCCGAGGCGATCATCGACGGCATTGTCAAGCTGGTCAATAAAGTGAGGCAGAAGAAATAATTATGGAGACAAAAGATAGGATCAGGGAAGGTTTAGGAAAAAAGATCGCTGACTGGGAAGAGAAGAATCCCAGGAGGATTTATTTTACGCTGGATAAAGAGGATATCTTCGGCGCGGTAGAATTCCTGTTCAGGCAGATGGGCCTGCGTTTTGCCATCGCCTCAGGCATGCAGACCCCGGAGGGCTTTGAGATCCTCTATCACTTCTGCGACGATTCAAGCGGCATAATTTATTCTGCGCGCGTCCTTATCCAGGACGGCAAAAATCCCGCAGTAAAATCAATTACCCCCATATTCCCCGGGGCGGAGTGGATAGAGCGGGAGATGTGGGAGATGCTGGGCATTAATTTTATCGGACACCCCAATTTAAAAAGATTACTCTTAAGCGATGACTGGCCGCAAGGCCAATATCCATTGAGGCAAAACCATGAGCCATAAAGTTGTCGTGCCCATAGGTCCATACCACCCCTTACAGGAAGAACCGGAATTTTTCCGTCTTTATGTGGAAGGGGAAAAGGTCGTAGATATTGATATAATCATCGGATATAATCACCGCGGCATTGAAAAGCTCTCCGAAGCCAAGCACTTTGACCAGGTGGCTTTTCTGGTCGAGCGTATCTGCGGGATCTGCTCATCAAGTCATCCTTATGCCTATGTCCTGGCAGTGGAAGATATACTGGGCGGAGAGGCCAAGGTTGTGCCGGAGCGGGCCCTATACATACGTACGATTATCGATGAAATGCAGAGGATCCACAGCCATCTTTTATGGCTGGGCCTGGCCGGGCATTTTATCGGCTATAATACCGTCTGGATGTGGGCCTGGAAATACCGCGAGCCGGTCCTGGATATGTTCGAGATGATCACCGGCAACCGTAATAATTACGCGATGTTCAAGGTCGGTGGGATAAGGAGAGATATTAAAGAAGAAGACATGCCGGTATTAAGGAAGGCTTTGGATGAGTTGGTGCCGGCCATAGATATGTTCTACGGCGCGGTAATGGATGATCCGGTTATCCAGGCGCGGCTTAAAGGCGTGGGGGTTTTGACCAGGCAGCAGGCTATTGACTGGTGCGTTTTAGGGCCTACTGCCAGGGCTTCGGGTTTAAATATTGATATCAGGAAAGATGAGCCATATGGCGCATGTGACAGGCTGGACTGGAAATTGATCGTGGAAAAAGACGGGGATATATTTGCCAAGACCAAGGTGCGCATATTGGAATTATATGAGTGCGTGCGCATGATCCGGCAGTGCCTGGATAAAATGCCCAAAGGCTCCATCGACGCCGATATCCAAGACGTGCCTGCTGGCGAAGGTATAGGCAGGGTAGAGGCACCGCGCGGGGAATGCCTCCATTACGTTAAAACCGACGGCACAAACCGGCCCATCAGGCACAAGATCCGCGCGCCCAGTTTTATGAACGTGGCTTCCGACAAAGTCTCTGCCGTGGGAGGCACTATATCAGATGCCACCATTACCCTGGCTGCGGTTGACCCCTGTTATTGCTGTACCGAGAGGGTCGTCGTGCTTGACAGGAAAGACAGCCATAAGGTAATGAACGGCTGGGACCTCATAAAACTGTCGCAGGAAAAGACCGATAAAATAAAGGAAGGATTGAAAAATGCCGCAGCTAAATGACATAAAATTAAAGATTGCCGGTATGTCGGGCCTCGCTTTAAAGATGTGGCAGGCCACCTTCCGCACCTTTATGGAAAACAATCCGGATCTTATCACCGCTATCCTTGAGGACGAAAATAAAGTCAACAACCTGGAAAAAGAGATTACCGCAGAGCTGGTTGATTTCAGCAGGACATCCGCGGACAAGTCAGAAAAGGCAAAGGTCATCTTCTATGCCGATATCGTGGCGGACCTGGAACTTATTGGCGATTATTGCAAGGATATATTGGAGAGGGTCCAGACAAAGATAGAAGAAAAGCTGCTCTTTAGCGAGGATGCAGTGCGGGAATACTCGGATTTATACCGTAAGACCGAAGATGCGCTGAAAGAAATAACCGCAGCCCTTGAAAAAGATAACCCCGGGCTGGTAAAAGAAGTTTTTAAAAAACAGGGGCACATCGATACCCTGGTTGATGAATACCGCGCCAGGCATAACCAGAGGCTTATAGACAAGGTCTGTACTCCTATTGCCTGCAACATGTTCTTAAATATGCTGGATTTTACGGCCGCGGTCTACTATCACGCTAAAAAAATAGCCAGGAGCCTGTTGAAAATAAAATCATGATAAACCCCATTCCTTATCCCTGGTTCAGGATAGATGCACTTAACGGCTTTGTAATTTTGGCCGTCGGGTTGTTCCTGGCCCTGACCGTGATCTATTCGTTGAAATTCATGCGGCCGGGAGATTCCCGTATTCAGTATTATACCTATATTATATTGACTGCCATCGCATCCTGCGGGGCACTCCTTGCCAATAATATGCTTTTACTCCTGGTTTTCTGGGGGTTTCTGGGTTTTACGCTTTACCTTCTCATTAACATGGGAGATGACGATGCCGCAATTGTTGCCAAGAAGAGCCTGATTATCGTCGGCGGTTCAGACGCCCTTATGTTATTGGGGATAGGTATGATCTACTATCTGAGCTCGACATTCCAGATGGATAAAATAAAATTAGAATTAAATAACGGCCTGGCTGTTTCAGCTTATTTATGTATAGCAATAGCCTGTTTTGCCAAAGCCGGGGCCATGCCTTTTCATTCCTGGATACCGGATTGCGCCAGGTCTGCGCCCGTGCCGGTAGTAGCATACCTGCCTGCTTCGTTAGACAAGCTTTTAGGCATATATCTTTTGGCGCGCCTGTCTTTGAACCTGTTTGTCATGAGCCAGGCGATGAATATTTTTCTTATGCTCATCGGCGCTTTTACCATAATCTGCGCGGTGATGATGGCCCTGCTGCAGCATAACCTGAAGAGGCTCCTGGGGTATCATGCGGTTTCACAGGTAGGCTACATGGTTTTAGGCATCGGCACGGCTAACCCCATAGGCATCGCCGGCGGGTTATTTCATATGCTTAACCACGCTATTTATAAATCCTGTTTATTTTTTGGCGCCGGCAATGTAGAGTACCGCACAAAGACGGGCGACCTTGATAAACTGGGAGGTTTGGCTAAGTTGATGCCCGTTACCTATATATGTTTTATGATCGCCAGTTTTTCCATATCCGGCATTCCTCCTTTTAACGGTTTTGTTTCCAAATGGCTGATCTATCAGGGCCTGATCGCAGACATTGCTGCCCCGGTATCTAAGCTTGTCTACGGCGTTTCCGTATTCGGTTTAATAGCTGCGATATTCGGCTCAACCCTGACCCTAGCCAGCTTCATAAAGCTGCTGCACGCGGTTTTTATGGGGCAGCGCATTAATGCCAGAAAATCCAAGGATATATCCGAGGTTAATGCCTATATGAAACTGCCGGTTGTGGTTTTAGCGATTATCTGTGTTGTCTTTGGCATATTCGCGTTTTCCATTCCCCTTAAGTATTTTATCTTCCCGGCCATATCTACCTCCAGCCAGGCAGTGACTTCCGATATATTATTAGGCAGCTGGCGGCCTGTTTTAGCCAGCGCGCTTATAATCATAGGCTTGATACTCGGATTTATTATATTTAAGCTGGGTAAATTGAGGCTTTCTTTGCGGTCTGACAGCGCGTTTGTAGGAGGGGAGGCGCTGGAGACCAGAGAAGAAAGCATGGTTACAGGCACGGATTTTTATAACACGGTTAAAGATATGGGGTGGTTAGGCCGTATTTATAAACGCGCCGAGGCCGGGACCTTTGATATCTACGAACAAGGTAAAAAGATCTTTAGGGTCTCGCACTTCTTCCAATACCTGCATAACGGGGTTTTGCCTACTTATATGGTCTGGGTTTTATTGGGGATGATGGCGTTATTCTGGGCAATGCTGAGGTAATATGGAAATACACCTGATCCTTTTATTTATGATTTTTGCCGGTATTGTAGCCGTTGAAGTCAAGGACTTGATTTCAAGCCTGATTGCTTTAAGCGCTGCGGGGCTGGCTTTATCGCTGGGGTTCCTGGTGCTGAAGGCCCCATCGCTGGCCATCACACAGCTGGTGGTTGAGATTCTCTGCGTGATCATCCTTATCCGCGCCACGATCAATAAAGACCTGCCGATGGTAAAAGACGGGCGCTGGTTTTTTAACACCGTGGCAACGGTTTTATTCATAGGATGTTTTCTTGTGTTTTCCTACTTCGCGCTAAAAGAATTACCCGCGTTTGGCCAGCCGCTGATGAGGGTTTCCGGGGAATATCTTGCCGGCGGATTTACGCAGACAGGCGTAGCCAACTTAGTCAGTGCCATAACATTAAACTTCAGAAGTTACGATGCCTTAGCCGAGGCGGCCATTATTTTTGCCAGCATAATCGGCGTATTGGCGATAACCAGGAGAATCGGCAAGACCAATGAACAGTAACTCTAAAGGCATGACTTTGATCGTCAAGACCGTCACCCGCCTGACCGTGGGCCTAATCCTTATTTACGGCATCTATATCGTATTCCAGGGGCACATCGGTCCGGGAGGAGGCTTTGCGGGCGGGGTAATCATTGCGCTTTCCTTCATACACCTTATGCTTGCCTTCGGGAAGGAGGCGGTATTAAAAAAGATAGACCAGGAAAAATATTTCTTATTCGCGAGCCTCGGGGCGCTTGCGCTTTTAATGACTTTATCATTCGGCTTCATGCGCAGGCATCAGCCGGTTAGCTCTTCCGGTGATTTCGGGCTTTTTAGCGGCGGCCTCATCCCTTTGTCTGACATTGCCTCAGCAGTCATGATGGCTTCGGGTCTATTTGTGATATTTTTAGCCTTGACGTTGAGGACCAAGAGAGAGAAAAAATGAGCACGTATTTATTGTGTTTCATATTGTTCTGCGTAGGCCTTTACTGTATTTTGAGAAAAAGGAACATCGTTAAGATAATCATCGGCCTGGGGATTATAGAATATTCGGTAAACATGTTCCTGGTCCTGATTGGCTACCGTATGCAAGGCCGCGCGCCCATATTGGCAAAGGATCAGGCGATCAATAATATGGTTGACCCTCTGACCCAGGCAATGGTGCTGACTACGATCGTAATCGGCCTGGCACTCATGGTACTGGTAGTCAGCATTGCCATAAGGATTTATGAGAAATACGGGACTTTTGACATTACCAAGATCCGGAGATTAAGAGGATGAAGCTGCTGCCATTTTTTGTGATTATCCCGCTATCGGCCGCTTTTCTTATAGCGGTGTTCGGTAAAAGAACGAAATATACGGGCGATACAATCACTAATTTAACTACCCTGCTTTTATTGGTATTTTCGGTGAATGTATCTTTCCTGGTTAAGTCCGGGGGCGTCCTGGTTTATAAAATGGGGGGGTGGATGCCTCCTATCGGCATCGGCCTGGTAGCAGACGGCCTGACCGCGCTGATGCTGGTCACGGTAAGCCTGGTTACTTTTCTGGTGACTATCTATGCGATAAGTTATATGCGCTCGTATACGGATAAATGGAAGTTCCAGTCTTTATTCATGCTCATGCTCGCCGGCATGAACGGGGTGATCATAAGCGGAGATTTTTTTAACCTTTATGTATTCCTGGAAATAGCATCAATTTCAGGTTACGCCCTGGTTGCTTTCGGGATTGAGCCGGAGAGCCTGGAGGCGT
>JAQTNM010000030.1 GCA_028713875.1 Candidatus Omnitrophota bacterium
TTTGAAGATCCTACGCAACTAATCAAGGTGCTTAATTTAGAACAGGCGATTAAATCCCATACTGGAGTATCCTTAGGAGAATTTACAGGGCATATTAGCCTGGGTTATCCTTATGGGCAGCCAAACCAGGGAAGATGGGATGATTTACTCGGGTCGCTTGAGCATTATGAAAATATGCAGTGGGGAGAATTTGTTTTTAAAGAAATAGATTTTGCTTCCTTTTCTGATATGAATAATTTCTCCACTATTTTAACTAAGGATTTGATTTCAGGAAGAATCTCCGGCCTTGCAGCCAGCAGTCCTCTAGATGCCCATATCCAGGATGCCAGGCTGATATCTATGGCGGATAATTATTTTGGTGGCAACAGGGAGCGCACATTGGCAGCCTTGCAGCAATGGCAAAATGATTTTAGAGATAAGTTGAATAAAGAGGTGGCTATTGAGCGACTGTTGAATATCAAGATAGATGAAAACCAGGAAAATGCCACAGAGTACTTCCGTCTTCTCAATCCTGATGGCTCTTATACGGGAAAGATCAAGCCCAGGCATTTGGTGCACAGAGACGGGGATTGGCATGGTTCAACTTATGTTATGGTTTTTGATGGAGAAGGGGATCTTATTCTGCAACGCAGATCAAATAATAGACAAACAGATCCCGGCAAACTTGAAGGATCTGTGAGCGGGCATATGGGCTTAGAGATGGATGGGCGCGAGACTGCCTGCAGGGAAGCAAAGGAAGAGTTAGGATTAATCATTAACCCCGCAGATCTAATTCTTATCGGCGGGGAAAAGCAATACGTAGATGTGTTTGACACAATAGATATAGACGGCAATGAGGTGCATAACCGCGGATTGAATAGTTTATATGTATATGTGCTGCCTAAAGGAATGTCTGCCAAAGACTTAAGATTCAACCCGGAGGAAGTATCAGGCTTAGAAACCAGGCCGCTTGCCGAAGAGGTAAGAAGGCTTGAAGAGCAGCCGGGTGATTATGCCTCGGTAAAAATATTCCTGCAAAAAGATTCGGCCGTAGTAAAAGAGATGGCAACGGCTGTCAGGTCGCATATCTTAGCGCGCGACTATTTTGGAGGAGACAGCCGCAAGTTTAATTCCGCTTTAAAGCAGTGGCAATCGGAATATCAAACTCTGCTCAAACAGGATATTTCTATTGCTGAACTGTTAAACAAGGAGTTCTTCCTGGTCACGGATAAAGAAGGGAATTATATTACTGATATATCAGGAAATTATAGTATCCGTCCGCGTGATTTATGCCACTTTGACGGTACCTGGCATAGGTGCGTGTTTATACTGTTGGCTGACTGGCAAGGTAATGTTCTCATGCAGACCCGTTCAGCCAGTAAAGAATATTGGCCTTTAGCCAAAGATATTGTAGGCGGGCACCACGGTTTGGATATAGAGCCTATATTGGCTGCCCAGCGCGAAACAAATGAAGAGATATTCAATGATGAATATAAGATTGACCCTGTGCGGTTATTCCAAATGAATAAAGACGCTTCATTAATACATGCCTGCAGCAATCAAGCCAGGCCCGAAGACAATGAAAGAGTCACAGTTTTTATTTATATTACTGAAGATAAGGAAAAGGAAATCGTTAAGTATGACCCTAAAGAAGTATTGGCGGAAGGATGCAATTGGAGCGATTTGGATACAGAAATAGAGGAATTGAGGGCTCATCCTGAAAATTATGCGCCTGCCGTGACAAGAATATTTGAGATTGATAAAGCGGGAACCCTTATGCACCCGGAGTTAGTTACGCGCATTAGACAGGCCATTTCTTTAATAAAGGCGGGCGATCTTGAGGGGGCTAAAGCGCTTGATATCAGATCGTCTGTTTCCAGCCCCCTGGGCGCCTTAATGCGCACTTACACAGAGACAGATTATTCATCAAGCCCTATTGCAATATTAACCGGGGCATCATCGCCTGTTGAGCTGCGATTATTTAAAGATGAAGAAATGTTGCACCAGGTTATACCGGCCAGTCAACCCGAAGTTAAAGTTGTGCGTCAAGGTGATAACATGTCGCTTTTATATAACACCGCTGATATAAATGACATCCCTGCCAGGGTTTTATTGATAAATAACCCTATCATCGCCCTTCCGGAAATACCCGCCAGGGCCTGGCAGTTAATGGACGGCAAGAGGTCGTTACTGCAGATTTATGAAACCCTGAATCAGGAGTATCCCCAAAAGGCAGATTTGGATTTTCTGGTTTATGTCTTTGCCCAATTGGATAGATTAGGATACCTGCGGGGCATCCCTGCGGATCTGCCGGAGGCGGTAAAAGGAAGCTATCCTCAGGAATCCTGGGATTTGAATGTGGCTAAAATACAGTATTCTTCGCAATTTACCGAAATCCCCCTGTACGTGTTATTGGAAATTACTTATGCCTGTTCCCGCAAGCCCTTTTGTAAAACCTGTTATATGCCTTTTACTAAAGGAATGGAAAGGGATTTAGGAGACAACGAATTCCTGGAAGGAGTGGTGCAGCCTATTATAGATTCAGGCGCAGCCTACGTTACTATCTTGGGAGGGGAGCCTTTATTGAGGCAGGAGCTGTTATATGAGGCATTGAAAAGATTAAAAGAAAACCGTATTTATACCAAAGTTATTTCTAACGGAGATTTATTTACCGAATATGTGGTGCGTCAATTAGAGGAAGCCAGATTAAACAAGCTGGAGATAAGTATTGACGGATTTAATGAAAGTATAAATGATGAGATCCGGGGGGCATACTCTTTCGCCAATATTAAGAGGACCATGGAATTGCTGAATAAGTCTCATATCCCCGAAGTGGGGATATCCGTTACCGTTTCTTCCTGGAATTTCGCTGAAGTCATCAATGATCTCTCCGGGTTCTTGAGACTATACCCGAAGATAACCAAGGTATACTTCTCCAGGTTCTTTAAGCATAACCGTTGTGCTTACGGGGCCGAAGAAATAACCCTTGAACAGATTGAACAATTAAAGATAGCGATAGCTGGATGGCAAAGGGAATTCCAGGCAGAGAGGCCGAGGTTTGAGGCGGTAATACTGGATTTGGGCAAGTGTTCTTGCGGCAGAAGCATGGTAGTTATAACTCCTTCCGGTAAAATCAAGCCTTGCCCTTTCTTCTGGGGCCTAGGCAAGAGCCTCGCAGAAGAAAAGGACTTGCTTAAATTATGGAAAAATTCATTCTTTGCCCTCAGGGGCATGGACAACAGTATATGCTATACCCGCCTATTCCGCGATATACAGAAATTGAATTCCTTGCTAAAAACCCCCGGGAATTCCAGCTCTCCTCTTGGAGCGGTTATCTCCACCCGCACAGAGCAGCGCCTAAGTTCTCCGGTGAATCAGGCTAGCGAGGCAGCAGAAGCAGTGCGTCAAATATGGAATTCAATCAGTTCGGAGATCAAGGAATTTGATCCCCAAGTAGAGGATAAAACAGAGTCTTTCCTCGCCCGTTTTTATCACGCCAATAAAGCGACATTTGAATCAATTATAAAGAAGGCAGCAGATGGCCCGACAGATCCATTCGTGCAGGCAAATATCACTGAGCCTCCCTTGTGGAAAAGGTTGCTGCTGCGGTTAGGTTTAGGCCGTTTCATTCAACCAGATGCAGATAATGATGAATCTCTACATGAGTCTGAGCGGGTTATTAAGCTCGCATTTTTGAAAATAGCAAGCAACCCTTTAAACGACGGGCATAAGCGTATTGCATACGAAGCCATTGAGCGGCTGAATCTTGATGCCGCTATAATAAGCGTGCAGGGCAAAATTAGTTATAAGAACCTGTTGCGTTGCGAGAAAGTTTCGGTAAAAGAACGCCATTTGATGACGCGGATGGCGCTGGCCAATGAATATCCCCTGTTACGCTACACCAATCTTTGCAGGCAACGGCATAACGATGAAGAAGGCGCGGTAACAATACAGCGTTTTCTGAACATGAATAAAGACAGAAAAATGGAAGTATATTATATCATCGGAGCGGAGAATGAAGAAAGGATGTGGAAATATATACGCCAGCAATACGACGCATTTAAAAAGTACGGATTTGGCAGCAATCCGAACCATAAAATTATATTTACCGTTATGCAGAGAGGCGAATACGGCAAGACCGTGACCACAGATGAATTAGAGCGTATTTCCCGCTGCGTACAAGAGGAAAAGAACAGCTTAATTCACCTGCCGGTTGTTTTAATCCAAGGTAAAGACGTGGATTTAAATGTTTCTTCAACCTATTATCGCAATGTTCAAGACGGGGCGTTTGTGCCGGCTTTTGTCCACAGGTTCTCCCAAGAGAAGGGATATTACGGCCATCCGCCTATTAGCTTCTGGACGCGTAAGCCGATCGTTGACAGCTCGCAGGAGTATTTTGAGATGCGGCTTTATCCGGTAGCCAAGAAAATGGCGCGTCAGATAAATAGCCTGATTGATAGATATATAGCTACCGGCATAAGTAACGTTGTAACCATAGCTATAGACGGAGGCTCCGGCTCCGGGAAAACCACTATCGCCAATGTGCTCAGGAAGATCCTAAAGCAGCAGTATGGGATAGATGTGTCGCTTGCGCGGCACGGGGAAAAAGAAGAGGGAGCGATAGGGTATGATTATGTTTTGAAAGAAAGAAACATGAGGATAGCTATCGCCAAGAAGGTAAAAGGCGAGAAATTAACTTCGGCAGAGGAAGCCCTTATCCGGGATTTACAGATTATGCCGCGCGCGGAGTATCTTGAAGAGGAGTCATTCTTTGACAGGCAGATCTGGCTGCAAAATGTCCTTATGCCTATAAAGAGCTTTGAGAACAGCAAGGAAGATTCCCGCATCATTACGCTAGCTGATGCCTATATACGCGGCCAAAAGGAGCGGGAAGATGTTACTATTTATCTGAAGAAAGGCACCGTGGTAATATTGGAAGGAAAGTATGTAAACGAAGAAGAATTCCAGGAGTTTTACCACCTGCGCTACCGCCTTTTTGACTCCCCTGACCGCACCCAGGCGCGCTTTGAGATACGCTCCCGCACCCTCAACCCGCAGGATGCCGATGTGCAGGTTGCTTTTTATAAGTTCGGCATGGTGCCTTCCTATTATAAGGTTTATAACCCCCGTACAAAGAATGCTATAAATGGAGGTTTCATTGATTTGCGCGGGGAGAGCTGGTATTTGACAGCAACTACGCCCGCAAATGGCGATTCCAGTTCTCCGCTGACAATTACTGAATCTATTCAGAACGCCGTTGTCATTGAAAACCATGGTGAGATATTTGATATTCTAAAGAATATTAAAATGTTATATCCTCAAAAGGATATCGCGGTTTTGAACTTTGATGCCCATACAGATATGGAAAAAGGCAAAGGCATTAATGCCAGTTGGGCCTGGAGGGCCACAGAACAGAAAATTATCAGGCGTGTATTCCACATGGAAAGCGCCTGGAAGTCAGATAAAGGCATAAACGAGCCGTGGCAATCCAGCGTAAATCTTAAGAATATAAAAGATTTTATTGCCGAAGGGGATTACATAGTTGTTATTTCTATAGATCTTGATTACTTCTCCCTTTCCTATGAAGTCCTGGAAGAGAGGGAGTGGGAGGATGTTTATCACCGCAGCCCCGAAGAGGTAAAGCTGATGATAGATGAGATAATTAAATTTGTCAAAGAGAGTAATATTTTAGTCTATCAGGTAGTTGTGGCTGAATCTCCAAGATATTTATCTACTTTGGCCACTAAAGAGTATGTCAGTATGCTTATTGACAAATGTGACAGGTTAAACCAAGAATTAGGCGTGAAAGCTATAAAGTATGGTTACGCTCAACCAGGGGTTAATGAAGAGGCAACCAGTAGCCCGATAGAGAACAACAATCCTGAAGCCTTATCTAGAAAGAATTTAGAAGAAGCGCTTATTTACATTAAAGAAAGCAATAAATTAGGTCAGCCTGAAAAGAATGAACTCGCGTACCTTCTTTCCGGACTTTATGATAATGCCTTATATTATTTTATGCTGGGGGCAAAAGACAACCCACTCTACCATAATACCCAGGTATTGGGAAATATGGTGCGGATAGGCTTAGGAGAAGGGCTTTCTTACTCGGAATTGAAAAAAGCTTTAGTATTGGCATTATTACATGATATCGGCAACGCTGTTTCAGAAAAGGAAAAAGTAAAAAATAGTCAGATAGAAGAGGCTTTAAATGCAGGAAAGATAGATGAAGCAAAGCTTTTAGCCCAAATGTCTACCGAGTTTAGATTAGAGCATATGGAAAAGGGTCCGGAGTTAGTTAGATTAGTAACTAATCAATTTGTCAGAGAGGGTATTTTAAAGTCAAATGGTGTAGATTTAATTTGCGAAGCAGTCAAAGTTCATGATTATCCTTCTATCGAGAAAGCAAATGAATCCCTTAGAAAACTAGGAGCCGAGGTAAAATATGCCAAGGGTTACTTTTTATTCCAGTTTGAAGATTATCTTCTAGGAAGGTTAATAACTTTATTACGGGAAGCAGATCGGTTATTTATGGTTTCTTACCAGGGTGTTATTAAGGACCTGCTGGACGACAAGAAAGAAATTACTCCGGAGAATATCCGCGGGAAGTTAGAATCTAATCTTAAGAGCCACGCAAAGGAATATCAGCTTTATGTAAAGTCCGGAAAAGACGATGGAAGATTCATAAGCCAAACACTTTACAGGACTCGGACAGGATATGGAATTTATGCCCAGGCGAAAAATGAAATTGAGAAGAAAATAAAGGAATCATTTCATCAGCCACGAGCTGCAGATCATAAGCTTGGGGCTGACCGTCTCAGTTCTCCGGTGCGATCCTTGAAACATTCATCTGAGTTTTTAGGTAGTCTAGCGGGGAAACATAAGAAGCTTGGTATCATTCTTATCGGCGCAGGGAAGTATGCTAATGAACATCTAAGGGCAGTAAGAGATTTCTCGAAGAAGAATTTATGCGAGCCTATTGCTATAGTGGATTTTAAGATTAAGCCGGGAGATAAAAGCGGCGCTGTCTCTTCAGCTAATTCCCCATTGCCATCCATTGAAATAGCTGCCCAGGTATTGGCAGGGCAAGGAGCAAATGTCGTTTTTGAGAAGAATAGCCGTTTATCGCGCTGGCTATTCCGCCGCGGCGGCATTGAGGTTGTTATGCCCCAGTTAATAATTGATATTCTCTCAATGAGAATGGAAGGAGAAGGTAGAGATGCGGTATTATTTTCTTTACGGAACCAATCCGAACAAGATATTAAAGAAGCATTATATTATGTTTTGGAATTGGGAAAACCGATCATGGAAAGTTTCCCCCGGCACGGCATCCCGGCCTACTTCGCATTCAAGAAAGTCTTGCTAGTCCCGCCTTACGGCGATTCTTACGGGCAGCCGCTAAAATATAATCTCCCGCATTACGGGATTTATACTATCGAGTTCCTTCTCATAAGAGAAGTTGAGGATGTTGACGCATATGTATACGACCCCAATTTGGGCACACGAGAAGAATTATATGACCTTGTGAGCCAGGAAAGATTCCACATTATTGGTTTTAGCCTTTTGCAGATAAATCTTAAAGAGAATGTGCGGATTATGGGCAAAGTTCACCTTATGTCTCCTTCCTCATTTATCGTTATGGGGGGATATACCATAAGCAGTTTCCCGATGAAAGAGTTATTTTCTGCTTTGCCTTGCGACGTTTACGTGCGTGATGATGGCACCGGACTTATAGAAATGGTTAAGATTTTCTCTGGCCTAAGGGATAATTTATGGCATGCGCGCCTTTTGCAGATTAGTAATTTAATCATAAATACTTCCGATGGGCCACATCAGACTTCCAATAAAGAAATACAAAGGAAGCTTCTTGATATACGCTCGGATATCCCTATAAACCGTCCTGATGTGACCCACAACAAATCTTATAATATCTCAGGGAAAGGCGTGTCGACTGCTACTATAATTCCGCTTGACCGCGTGGGGCGCAACCCCTTATCTATATCCTACGGTAATTTCTGCCGGGGGAAATGTATTTATTGTAGTATCCCGCGGAATACTCATAAACCTCCAGACTCCGCTGAAGTTATAGATATTATTTCTCAACATATTAATAAACATGATAGTATCAATTTTGATTGTGCTGATTTTCTAAGCGAATATGAACAAGCGTGGGATTTACTGACGGTTTTAAAGAGAAGCCCTTATGCCGCGATACCTAAAAAAGCTACTTCTTGCGTCAATAGTATTGGCGATGGGAATATTTTACAGGAAATGTTTCTTGCCGGAATCAGGATACTTGCTTTCGGCATAGAGTCCTTTAGCACATATGTTTTACAGCGGATAGGCAAACATATTACCCGGGAGCAGAATATCCGTGCTCTAGAGTTAACCTTAGCCTCGGGGATTAGGCCTGGGATAAACCTGATACTCTTTACTCCCTGGGATACCATAGAAACTACCATGGATACAATCCAGCAGGCCATTGGCTTTGTAGAGAAGGGGGCATATGTTAATGTTGTCTACCGCCTGACCACAAATTACGGAATGCCTATCAGCGCAATGGAAAAACTTATTGAATATGAAGAATACCGGTTCCCGGGGATGAAAGGGGCATTGCGCGTACCAACCTCGGCAAAGATATTTGATGAGAAACTTAACCGCTTAGCAGCCCGGACATTTGAAATATATAAGGTTTTAAATATAAAATATGATATTTCCCTAGCCAATATGGTTTGTATTTACGGATTACTACTGTTCAAAGCGTTCTATTTGGCATACGGAGAATCCGAAGGATACACTGAAGGGCTAACGCAGAATATAAAACGCATAGACAGGGCAATAGAAAATACAGTTGGGCAGGTAGAAAATACATCCCCTGATGGTTGCCTTGCAGATTTACGTTACGGAGATTATCCACACGTTGCAGTACCAAAGACAGAGCAAGCCTCATCTTTGAGAATACAGGAGTATATGGCTTCAAAATTCCCTGCCGAACTGTTTACCGCTATTATTAAACATACAGATCATATTGAAATTCATAGAGGCCCTCAGAGCAAAACCAACCAACATATCGAGTCTTTGGAGAAAGACGGATATAAAGTCAGTATTTTAGGCCAAGATACCTTGCGCATCCGGAACTATTATCTGATTGATAAAAATGGCGAGCGCCTGTATGTTATTTCTAACAATATAGGCAATTCCAGAGAATTATTTATAGTTCAGGTATTGCATTTTTATGGCTATCCGGAAAAGCAGATACAGGTGCGCACATTTCCGTTTGATATAAGGCACCATCTACTCGAGAGATTAGGAGAGTATCAGGGAAGAATATCCCAAGTTATTATCGCCCATTCCATCAACGAGACGGTAGAACCGGCTATATTGCGTCTTGATGACGGAGCCCGGACAATAGATACCATCAGGGATGACTTTCTGTATGCCAAGGTTATGAGGCTTTCTGGAGGAGAGTTAGCGCTTGTTTGCGATATTGAATATATAAATGGAGAACAAATAAAGCCGATACTGGAGTTCTTCGCCGATGATATATATCTCAGGGGTTTGGCTGTCAAAGAAATTTTAGTTTGCGCTGCATGCGGTTCTTTGAATGATTCGGTTGCGATAAATGATGTAATCATTCCTTCCGAGGTATACCAGTATAATAAAAATAAACCGTTAGCTTTCTTTAACGCAATCCAACCCGATGAATTGCGTGTCTATATGCCTCAAGATACCGCTATTCATAACGGAACTATTTTTACCATTCCCACGGTTCTGAGTTCTTCTACAGACCTAGTGCGGTATTATATGAGCAAATCACAAAGGGCGGCAATAGAGTTAGAGTTAGCCCATGCCATTGAGGCATCATCAAATTATCCAAACTTAAGAATGTATGTACTTTATGAAACACACGATAAGCCTGCCAGCGGGGTCTTGGGCAATAAAGAAGATACGCTGGGCAATGATGTGCCCGGATTGAGAGAAATGGGGAAACGTAAAGAGACTATGCGGGCTGTTTTGATGTATATATTGCATAAATGGTCGCTAAAAGAAAGCCTTCTTAAAGATAGCCTAAGAGCAGGGGTTTTTATTAGGCAATTGCCCCGGAACGTTTTTACATTGGGAGGTTTGGTTTCTGAAGTTTCTCATATGATAGATACAGCCCGCCAGAAGAAAGGCTCCTCAGATATTCTTATTGGTATTGGTGGTATGACTGGTTCCGGGAAATCACACTATATTACGCCTAATCTTAAGTCCGCCTTTATGCGCACTTATGGAGAAGAGGCAGGTATTATAGCAGGCGACCGTTTTGTTATGGATAAGAATCAACGTCCTGCCGGAGCAGCTTATCCAAAAAGCCTTTTTAACTTCAATATGATGCTTACTATGCTAAGGGCATTAAGAAACAAACAGGCAATAGCCTTTCCATTATACGATCATCAGCAGCGCCGTACTCCTACGTTGACCGCTGATGATATCTCTCCGATCAAAGACAATAAAACTATGCAGGTTCCTTATTATACTCACCCCTTAATTTTATTAGGTAATCCTCAGGAGAAAATATATGGGCATCTTAAAATTAATAAAGATAGTCTATTAGGATTTGATCCGCAGAGCGCAGCAATTATTGAAATAATCAAGCCGGGAAAAAGTATATATATTTTTGAAGCTGCGCCAGCTTTAATTTTCCCAGAATTAAGGGATTTATATGACATATCTATTTTTACATGGTCAAGCCCTAAAATAAGAGAGCAACATTTAATTCAAGCTAAACTACACAGCCAGCGTTTGTTGCATTATACCTTTGATGAAATAAAACATCGCCTGGAATGTATGCAAACCGAAGAAGATGCAGCGACTTTCAATAGTATCACGTATGCGGATTTAGTTTTTATCAATGAGAAAACTCCAGTAGGTTCTTTAGTGGCTGGCTTAGCGACTAAGAAATTATCTAGAACCAGTTCTCCGGTAAGGCAATCCGAGGTTGAACTTTCCGGTTTTGATTTTAACAAAGCGGATATCCAGGTTATACCATTTAGATTTTGCCGCGACGAGCTCACCGGAGTCATTAAGGATATTGATGAAGAATTTGTTTTAGTTTGGCTAAGTACTATGAACTATTCAGCCTTAGGAATTAT
>JAQTNM010000031.1 GCA_028713875.1 Candidatus Omnitrophota bacterium
ACCCGGATGCAGGAATATATCGCCTATACCGATCAACAACAGCCCGGGACGATGCTGTTTGAGCGCGCTCATAAATGCGAAATCATCCTTCCGGGAGACCATACCGGCTAAGAAAATAATTGCGTCTATGTCCAGGGCGTCTATGCGCTGCTTAAGGCGGGCCTGGTCCAGCCTTTCTGCAATGGCATCGATCACCGTGATCTTATGCCCCGCGTTAAAGAGTGTGCCGCTTAAAATCAGCAAATCCAGGGGGTGTTCTGCGTAACCGGCCTTTGTCACTTTACTGCAAAAATAATCCCGCGTATAAGGCAAGCTCCCCGCGGGATTCAATAGCAAAAAACGCATCCTTTTATTCCCTCTTTGAAGTATTAGAAATTTATTCTTTCCTTTTCAAAAACCAGCGGCCTGTTTTTCACCTGCGTGTAGATGGCCCCGACATATTCCCCGAGTATACCGATAAAAAATAACTGGACCGCAGAAAAGAAAAAAATGCCGATTATAATAGGCGCCGTACCCATCTGCATGGAATTCCAAAATAGCAATTTTAAGATGAAATAAAATAAGGCGACCCCCAGGCTGATGATGGCTACCAAAAAACCTATGAATACGGATAAGCGTAGCGGCACCATGGAATAAGAGGTAAAACCCAGGACAGCCGTCTCATATAAAGAATAAAGATTATAGCTTGACCTGCCTCTCTTTCTTTTTGGCTGCGTATATTTTATCTCGGCTCTAGGGAAACCCACTTCGGTGATGAGGCCGCGCAAATAAGGATACGGGTCATTGAGTTTTCTTATGATTTCTACAAATTCCCTGTCATACAGCCCGAAACCGCAGAAGTTCACTATTTGCTCTGTATGCGAAAGCTTGTTCAGCAATTTATAGTAGAATTTCCTCAGGAAGTAAAAAAACCTGTTTCCTTCGCTCCTTACCTTTATGCCCACAACAATCTTATAGCCTTCTTCCCATTTCTTAATGAATTCACCGATCAATTCCGGGGGGTCCTGCAGATCCGCGACCATGCCGATTACGGCATCTCCGCTTGCATTCAATAATGCGTGGCGCCCCGAACGTTCCGCTCCGAAATTCCTCAGGTTAACGATCACTTTGACGTTTTTATCATTCGCGGCTATATCTTTTAATATCTTCACCGTATTATCCCTGGATGCATTATCTATAAAAATATGTTCGTAGCTGTAGCCCGGAATTCCCGCAAAAGCTTTCTTGACCCTTGAATATAATTCCCCGATGTTCCCTTCTTCATTAAAACAGGCGGTAACCACGCTGACCTTTTTCATCTTATCTCTCCTGATTTATAAAACCTTTTTGCTTTTGAGAAATTCTGTTATTTGCGCAAAAACATATTCCAGCATCGCATAATTCAGGCCGGGATAGACCCCGATCCAGAACAGGTTGTTCATTGCTAAATCGGTATTATTTAAATTGCCGACAACCCTGTATTTTATATCTTTATATGCCGGCTGCCTGATCAGGTTTCCCGCGAATAACATTCTGGTGGCTATTTTCTTACTTTCCAGGTACCTGACGATTTCATTCCTGGAGAAAGGCGCACTGCCTCTTACCAACAAAGGAAAACCGAACCAGCTTGGCTCAGAAAATTCATCCCATTGCGGAAGTATAAAAAAATCTTCATATCTAAGTAGTTTTTTATAAAGAAACCGGAAGTTGTTATTTCGCAACTCAATAAATTCGGGTAATTTGTCCAGCTGGGCACAACCGACAGCTGCCTGCATGTCTGTAAGTTTTAAATTATATCCTATATGGCTATAAATATATTTATGGTCATAGCCGCAGGGCAAATCTCCCTGCTTCCACCCAAACCGCTTTCCGCAGGCATCGCTATGGCCGGTGGCGCAATAACAATCCCTGCCCCAATCACGCAACGATTCCATTATTATTTTTAGCTTGGCATCATTAGTCGCTACTGCGCCGCCTTCCCCCATGGTAATATGGTGGGCCGGATAGAAACTGAAAGTAGAGATATGGCCGAAAGTGCCTGTTTTTTTGCCTTTATAAAGGCTCCCCAGGGCATCTGCGCAGTCTTCAATTACCCATAACTTGTGCCTTTTGGCAAAATTCATGACGGCATCAACATTAAAAGGATTACCCAATGTGTGGGCAACCATAATTGCCCGGCTCCTGCGGGACACTGCTTTTCCCAAATAATCCGTGTTAATATTGTATGTCGGGGTCTTGATATCTACAAATACGGGGGTGAGCTGGTTCTGTATAATAGGATTTACGGTTGTCGGAAAACTGGCCGCGATAGTAACGACCTCATCGCCTGGCCTTAAACGCTTGCTGCCTAATTTCGGCGAGGTAAGCGCTGTTAATGCAACCAGATTGGCGGAAGAGCCGGAATTTACCAGGCTGCAATGCTTAACGCCCATCCATCTGGAAAATCTTTGTTCAAATTCAGCGGCAAACCTTCCTGTTGTCAGCCAGAAATCAAGCGAGGCCTCAACAAGGAGCTTTATTTCTCCGGCATTAAATACCCTTCCCGCGATAGGTACGGGAGTCACTCCCGGGATAAAACGCTCCCGGGGAAAAGCTATCCCGTAATACTTATCTGCCAGCTTAATGATACGCTGCCTCAAATTTTTCTCATTATCCTTCATTTATATATCCTTCTTCGCCGCAGTAAACACCGCGCCCCCCTGACCAATAAAATCATCGCTTGTGAATACTTCTGAATAAGGCACCGGCAGCGGCTTGCCATATATTTTTTTAACCACATAGTCATTAATAAATTTCCTGTCTTCGGCAATAAGGCAGGTGTCGCAATGATTGCCGAAGAATTTTATCTTTAGCCCTCTTTCTATGATGTCTTTCAGCGGCTCTTTGAAAAAATTACCCAGCGAAATATGAATATAGGGGCAGGGCATCACATCCCCATACTTTGTAATAGATACCATTCTCTTGACCGCTATGCAGCCCAAATCAAGGCCATACGCAGGAGTTAAATGCGTAAATACGTTGTACTTTTTCTCCAGTTCTTTCACATAATCCATATCAGCCCTATCCACGAGGAGATCAAAACGCCCTTCCCAGACCCCCACCGGTTTTGCATACGTGACAAATACCCCTACCCCTTTGCCTTTCGCAAATTCCAGAAAATCAATGAACTCCTGCGCTCTTACTCTCTGTTTTGTAACTACGGTCGCCAAAATAATATTCAATCCGGCATCAAGGGCAGCGTCAATAGCCCTTACCGCCCTTCTATGCGCCCCGGCTTTACGCCTGAATTCATCGTGTTCTGGTCCCGAAAGACTGTCCAGGCTCAGCTGGATCTTATCTATGCCTATGTTTTTTAAATGCCTGGCCTTTTTCGCATCCAGAAACCAGCCGTTGGTATCAGAAGTTATGTGAAATTTCCCCGGGTCAATAGCTTTAACTATATCATCAAGGTCCGGGAATATCAACGGCTCACCGCCCGTAATCACAAAATGCGCTAAGCCCATTTCATCGGCTTGCCGCGAAAGCTCCCTTATGTCGCTAATTGTAAAAAACCTGTCTTTTTTTTCAGTCCGCAGCATATTTACATCGCAATGCCGGCAGAGAAAATTACATTTATAATCGTATTGAAATTGAATTATAGCTATACTTTCTCCTCTTCGGACTTTTTCGCTGAATTTCATGATTTTCTCATAGACATAAGGCTTCGCTTCCTTAAGCAGGCGCCTTTTTTCTATTTCATCCGCTTTTAATTGCCTTTGTCGGTTAGGCATTTTGTGATCATCGCTCCGGTCAGAATATTTTCAGATGATATCTAACAATTTTTAATGGCCTCTTCGTAATAGTAAACTTCATTGTAATTAATCCTTAACTTAATTACGTAATTCTTCGGTATTTCAGCAAGACGCATAATCAGGTCTATGGCATCGTTATTTGAACAACGCATGTTTAACGGATCCCTTTCCTGATAATCTACAGATTCCCCATTCAAATAAATAGCGATTTTATTATTCGCGGATTCCTTAAACGTATCCAGTGTATAAAAATATTTCTCGCATAAAAAAACGTTTGAAAAAATGTTTACCAGCCTCTCGTCAATATTTTTATCTTTCCCCGCGGACATTGAATACCGGTTTATGCTTTTGTCAAGGCGGTACGCCTTTTTTATAAACTGCCGGTCCCTTTCATCAAATACCCTCGGAATAATATTATAATCCAATTCATACCTATTGATTTCTTTGGGGATATTGTGTTCTGAAAAAATTTCTACAATAATGCTGTTAATTATAACCGGACCATTTAATTCCGGCCTCAATTTTATACGGAAGCTTCTTTTGCCGGATAAGCGCCCTTCTTCTATATAAAAGCCCGACATTGTAAATGCATTTTTTTGTTCTCCCGGGATAAGGAATATGATTTTTTCTGCGAAATCTCCTTCGTTAAGTTCGGGGAATATGGCGATCGGGATATATCCTTCTATCATTAAATTGTCATTTGAAAGTATTACGGAAGACTTCAATGAAATCTGCTTATTTAATTTGGGTATATAATCGGGGTACAGGTAAGAATTATTCCATCCCCAATTTACATACATTTTATGGAATTCTTTATTATTTTTCTTATATAACGAGTATAAGGCGCTGTTGGTCAGGTTTATCAGAGAACAACCCGGGAATTGCTCAACCAGTTTTTCAATTTCAGCGTAAACCTGCCTGTCTTTTTTTGCAACATATATCCCGCTCAAAAAGTCCGGGTTTAATATCTTTTCGTAGCGTATCATCCTTGATATTTTCCCGAAACCTCCGTCTATCTTTAACTCTATATCGTAAAATAATATTGAATATGACAAGAATAGAATCATAAATATCACAATAAATATTATAGTGCTTTTGACGCTGATAATTTTCATTGTCATCCTCCATAAGAGATAAGTAAACAGCCCTATGGAGAGGACAGAGCTTAGATATATGTGGAAAAGCGCATTTATCGGATAATAGCCGAACCACAGCCCGACAGCTACGAAAGAAACGGAAAGGATTATTCTATCCCGTGACGAGATGCTTTTTGTTTTTATAAAATTAAATGTCGTATATGCCAGCATACCTGTGACTACCAGGGGTAAAATAGTCCAAAGGATGGTAGTGCCGCCGTGTACCGAGACAGTTGGAAAAAGGCATTTAATCATTCTTATCACAAAAAAATTATTTGAGCTGAATTTATTGTTATTTGAAAAGACAAATGCGAATTTCAGGGTTTGCAGAATAAAGTCCGAAATGGCGCCCTTGGCAACCAGCCAGATAAAGAAAATCGCGTTTATGAAGCAATAACCGGATAAAAAAAATAATAAAATTTTGGGTATGCTCTTTTTATTATAAATATTTAAAATGATCAATAATAAAAATATGGACAAAAAAGAGGTTATGCCATAGTTTATTTTAAACCAGAAGGCCAGGGACGCAGCTGCTCCGGTTATAAATAATAAAAAATAATTTTGTTTTTCTAAAAATAAGATTAGAAAATAGAGGCTAAGCAGTATTGAAAAAACGGCCGGGACTGTCGCCCACGGCAAGATAAACATAGGAGGCATATTTATAAAAAAATAGCCGAGCAAAAGCCATATAACGCAGGAAAGAGTATTAAGCCATTTCGGAAGGATCCTTGAATAGATTAACCATAATAAGACGGATATCAACCCGTAAAATAAGGCCGTTAAGATCCTGATCACTACAAGACGCTCCCCGAATAACTTAATTGCCGACGCGTGGACTAACGCGGTTAATGCCCCGTATTGATAAAAAGTGTCCCTGAAGAGCATCTTGCCGTTTGCCACATCCACGGCAGGCTTGAGCATAATCCCGTCGTGATGGGGGTCGACCTGTGTCATTGAAAAGAAACCCACGGTCATAAAGGTCAGGAAGAAAACCAGACAAAGATGGAATATCTTGGGCATTTATCAGATAAGTTTTTTAATCATATTAAAATATTAAACATCTTGGCATATTTGCGCCAAAAAGAATTTTCTGCCGCAATCGTTCTGGCGGTATCCGCATATTGTTGTGCTTTTTTCAAATTACCGAGTTTCTCGCAGCATTTTGCGGCATAATAATACGCCAAGAGATGGTCATTTTTCGCCTTTATCGCATTTTCAAACCCTATCAGCGCAATTCCGTAATTACCCAGCCTGAAGTCGCTGTTTTCTGCAAAATTGAGATCCAGGTTCAAAATATATGCCATCTCCTGTATATACTCGGAGGTAAAATCTTCGGTTCCGACAATGCTTTTTTTATAATCGCAATCGGTATAGCTGGCTTTAAGATAATGCTTCTTAAGGCATATTTCCAGCATTTCACTCCCCGGCAGAGGGGTAGCGACATTTATCCGGAACCAATTTGCATTAACATTTTTTAAAAAATTCCTTGCATCATCTATATCCTGCTTTGTTTCACCGGGAAGCCCTATTAATACGTTTACATCAGTATATATGCCAAGCTGGCGGCAATCGTCAACCACGCGCTTAACCACAGAGAGATCAAGAGGCTTATGCATTATTTCCTTTAAAACTCTGCTGCTCCCCGATTCAACCGACAGAACTAACTGGTTAACCCCTATGTTTTTTAAAGCCCGGAGCATTTTTCTGTGAAGGGCATGCAGAGCCAGTGAATTTGGGAAAAAAGCGGTTATTTGCAGTTCCTTCATTATATCAATGATCGTTAATGCCCTCTCTTCATTCGCCAGGAAGTGGTCATCCTGGAATATAATTGTTTTTACCCCGTACTGGTCTTTAAGGCGTATAAAATCCTCCCTGACCCTGTTGATGCTGTAATAGCGCATCCTCCTTCCGTGAACCGTATGTGATGAACAGAAAGAACAGTGGTAGACGCAACCCCTTGAGGTCATTACGGGGAGATTCCGCTCCTTTTCGGAAATAGAAGGATAAGCAGCTATTGTCGGGTTTAATCTATAATCATCAACGTCTAAAATGCCAAAATCATAAAAAGGTATCTCATCGAGGTCCTCTATAAAATCCTGCCGAAATGACCGGCGCCTCTTAATTTTACCGGGAGTAAGCCACGAAGGGCTTACTTGGAGGTAGCGTAATTTGTCACCGGCTTCCACAAGGCCCAGCAACGGCTTCTCTCCCTCTCCGTAGCAAAGAGCATCAAAGCATGCGCTGTCTCTGAATATCTCATTATACATATTCGTGGGTATGCCTCCGCCTGCGACTATAACGGCTCCGGGGAATATTTCGCGGCAACACTCGGCGATATCCAGCATGCTCTGATACAAAGTGGAGAATAATGCGGATATGCCTATTATGTCAGGGGCATATCCGGCCGATCTTAACAATGCAAGAAAATCATGAAAAAATTCCGCAAAAGAGCGGAATTCAAACTTTTCCGTTTTGTTCAAAATACAATTAAAATCTATAAGCTCTGTTTGGACGGAGGCAAACTTTTTTAAATACGCGCTCAATGATAGCACGCCCAGGGGGATATCGGTAATTACAGCACCGAAAATTCCCGACCTCCTCGATACCATCTTTACATTGACGGCAGGACTGATAAAATCCTCATATTTAATATTCGGCGGGACTATAAATAAGACCTTATCCATAATTATCTTATGCACAATACGGCATCACATAATCTCCAAACCGAAATCCCTCAATATCGAAACATTCATGCCTCTGCCGAACTCCCGCCGTATGATCCCGGCTACTTCATCGGAATAACTGCCCGCGATAACAATGATGGCTTCCGGCGGCTCTGACTTAAGCGCTTCGGGAGAGAATATCGGAACATGCGTAGCAGGCGTGTATCTGCCCTGTTTAAATGTCGCCGAGTCAATGACGTATTTTATTCTGCCTGCCAAATCCGCCAAAGAAATAACCGCCAGCGCCTGATGCCCCGCGCCCCATATGGCCACATTTTTATCCCGAAAACGGCGGATATATTTGTTTATTTCATTTTTAAGCTCTGCCTGGCTTTTATAGAAAGACGAAAGATCCGGCCTGCCTCTTTTCTTTACGGCAGCGGAAATTATGTAATCATCGCATATCCGGCTGCAGCCAAGGATTTCAAAACCGTTGAGCCTCAGCGTCCCGGCCAGGGTATCTTTGGTAAAATAAAGCAGGTGGTCGCTTATAAATTCAGAAAAAAGTTTTTTTCGTAAAATCATATCAAAATTCGGCACCTCAACTAGGCCCACGGCGCCATCCGTCAGATTATTGCATATTCCCATAATGGCTGAATTAGGCTCAGGCAGGTGTTCAAGAAAATTCAATATAAAAAAGGCATCAAACGGGGCGTGTTTCAACTTAAAGTTTCGGCTGGTAACGAATCCTTTTGAGACCTTCAGGCCGTCTTTGACACACTGCGCTACCGCCTTCCGTGAATACTCCAATCCGTAGGCTTCTACGCCAAGCTGTTCTATCAATGCCAGATATTCTCCGCGGCCGCAACCGATCTCAATGACCTTTTTTTTTGTAAGGGAAAAATTTTGTATAAAAGCGCGGAATTGCCTGCTGCGGAAAGCTTTCATTTCCTTTGAGAAACCGCAAGCGCGTATCACTTCCTTATAATAAGGGACAGGGTCATTGCCCAGCTGCACCAGGCCGCAGCCTGAACATTGGCATACCTTTAATTTAACTCGCCTGTCTTTTTTAAGGGATGAGGAATCCGGTAAAAACTGGGCAGCCCCCGGCATATTTCCATATCGCAGCAGAGGCTCTTTGAAAAACCCATTCCCGCATACCCTGCACTTATTGACCGGCATAAGATACTCCAGATTGGGCCAAAGGGATTTTACCCGCAGGCTAAAAGCTTCTCTTTATCAATGCTGAACTTATTGGCCGAATACCAATTATATAATTCTTCTATAGAGCTATCCATATCTTTGAAATCATATCCGCCGATTTCATCCATAAGCCTGGAATTATCTCCGCTGTACTCAATGCCCGCACCCCTGTCTTTAATGATTATTTCCGGGTTTTTACCGGATATTTCTGAAACCTTCCTGGCCAGCTCCAGATGGCTGAAGGCCCTTGCGGTACAGATATTGTAGGTCTTTTCATGAGGCGCGTTTTCTATAAACCATTTTGTTATATTGATGAGGTCGTCAATATACATATAGTCAAAAAATACATTTTGATTGACGGTAATGGGCAGGCCCAGGGCCGCCCGGCAGCAGGCATTTGAAATAAAACGCACCCGCCAATCCTCATATTTTCCGAACACCGCAAAAAGCCTGAGATTATATATGTTCGTGCTTAACTGCGTATATTTATTCATTATATATTTTGAAAAGCCATACTGGTCCTGCGGGACATACCGGTCAAAATAATCCTCTTTCATTTTGGGGATCCAGTTCTCCCTCTTGAATTCAGCTCCTGAGCCGTAATAGATCATCCTGCCGAAGCGGTCGTTGCACCTGACCAGGTTAAAAAACATCTTTAAATTATTTTCCATGACTTTTGCGGGGTCTTTTGCGGAATGTTTCGGGGCGGCGTCGTATGTAGCCGTATGTATTATTACATCAAACCGGTTGCCCTTTATGTACTCAAAAACCTCCCGGGAATCCAGAAGGTCGAGCTCTGCGCTGCTGCGGGATACCAGGGCGTATTCGCCATTTAATCCTTCAAATAGATTTCTGGCGATAAAGCCGTTTCCTCCGGTTATTAATATCTTCATTATTTTATCCGCCTGCGGCGTTAATAATCATATTCGCCTCAAGCTCTTCCCTGCTTAAAAATGGCCATAAATCCTCCATCGGTTTGGAAATTATCGAGCCGTCGGCAAGCACCTGCGACGAAAGCCTGGGAGCGGTCTGCAAAAACGGATCGGACATGACCTCGCAAATAACCGGGCCTGCCCCTTCCAATACCTGCCGCACCTTTTCTCTGATACCTTTATGATTTGATATCCCGATGCTTTTAATTCCGTATGCCGCGGCTATCTTGCGCGTATCCGGCAAGGTCAGCCCGCTTGAAGGGTCGCAGCATACATAATGGCCCTTGAAATAACCTCTTTGAGTATTTCTGATGGAGGCGTAGCCGTTATTATTCAGGATAAATAATTTAATGGGCAGCTTCAGGCGCCTAACCGTTTCCAGTTCCTGGATATTATGCTGCAGCCCTCCGTCACCGATAATGCTGACCGTGCGCCTCCTGCCGCTGGCAAGGCAGGCGCCGATACTTTCCGGCAGGCCAAACCCCATGGAACCCAGGCCCGGGGCATTGAATATGCGCTGCCCTTTCTTTACTTTAAAAGCCTGCATGGCTATCTCGCTGCAGCTTCCGGAGCTGCCCGGGATCAGGACGTCTTTATTTGACATCAATTGCGATAAAATATCTATTAAGACATACGTATTGACATACCTGCCGGCCTTAAAATACTCCGGCAATATAACCGGGTAATTCCTCTTCCATTGCCGGCACCGGCGGAGCCAACGGCTTCTTGCCCTGGCAATGATCTTATGCCTCTGCGCAATGAGTTCTCTTATGAATAATCCCGCGTCCGCGCAGACAGGGACGTCTATCTTCATCTTCAATTTCCTGATCTCGGAGGGGTCTATATCAACTATTACTTTTTTGGCAAAGCGCGCGAAGTTTTCATGTCTATAGCCTGTCTGCACAAGGTCAAGCCGCGCGCCCAAAGTCATGATAAAATCAGAATTCTGCTGAATAAAATTTGCTCCCCGCTGCCCTATTGAGCCGGGCCTGCCGAAAAACAGCCTGTCGTTTTCAGGCAGGAAATCTATTGCTTTCCATG
>JAQTNM010000032.1 GCA_028713875.1 Candidatus Omnitrophota bacterium
ATCTTTCCGATATTTCCACGATATCCGTAAATCTGTCCGGCATACCGGCAATATCCGTACCCTGCGGTTTCACCGGCAAGGGGCTTCCGGTAGGCCTGCAGATTTTAGCCAGGCCGTTTAACGAAGAGATGCTTTTTAGGGTGGCATATACCTATGAGCAGAATACTTCCTGGCGCTTAGAAAAACCGAAAATATAAATATGGAATACGAAGCAGTCATCGGATTAGAGGTGCACCTGCATTTAAAGACAAAGAGCAAGGCTTTCTGCGGCTGTTCCACGGAGTTTGGCAGCCAGCCTAATTCTCAGGTATGCCCGGTGTGCCTGGGCTTTCCCGGCTCGCTGCCGGTCTTGAATAAGCTGGCTTTGGACTACGCCATAAAAGTAGGGCTGGCCCTGAATTGCCGGATACAGGAATACACAAAATTTGACCGTAAACACTACTATTACCCCGACCTTCCCAAAAATTACCAGATCTCGCAATACGACCTGCCTTTATCAAAAGACGGATTCCTGGATATATATGTAAACGGCGCATCCAAGCATATCCGTATCAGGCGCGCGCACCTGGAAGAGGACGCGGGAAAATTAATCCACCGGCAGGATTTAAGCCTGGTGGATTTTAACCGCACCGGCATACCGCTGCTGGAAATAGTCACCGAGCCGGATATAAATTCACCCGAAGAGGCGCACGAATACCTCGTTGACCTAAAAAGCATCATTGAATATCTTGACGTATCGGATTGCGACATGGAAAAAGGGTCTTTGCGCTGTGACGCCAATATTTCGATACGGCCTAAAGGCGCATCCGGCCTGGGGGTTAAAACCGAATTGAAAAATATGAATTCTTTCAAAGGGGTAAGGGATGCCTTATCCTACGAAATAGAGCGCCAGGTAAAATTGCTTTCTGAGGGCGATAAGGTTGTGCAGGAAACACGGCTGTGGGATGCAAAGGACTTAAAGACTTTTTCCATGCGCACAAAAGAGGAAGCCAAGGATTACCGGTATTTCCCTGACCCGGACCTGCCGCCGTTTATCATCAAACAGGAAAAAATAAACGAGATAAAAAAATCCATACCGGAGCTGCCCAAGGAAAAGTGCCAGAGGTTTATGAGAGAATACGGGCTCACGGAATATGAGGCCGGGATACTGGTTTCAAATAAAAATAAAGCCGATTACGCCGAAGAGCGTTTAAAAACCTGGCCGGGTAAAGACAAGAAGCCCGTGGTCAACTGGCTGATAGGCCCGCTGACAGCGATAGCCGCCAGCAGTAATCTGGAGATTTCTGAGATAAAAATTTCCGTAGCTGATTTTCTGGAGTTGGTAGACCTCGTAGAAAATAAGCAGGTTATTTCCAATCTAACCGGTAAGTCCGTATTGGAGGAAATGGTTTCTACCGGTAAATCCCCTTCTCTCATCATACAGGGGAAAAACCTGGCTCAAATTTCCGATGAAGGCGCCCTGGAAAAAGAGATAGCCGCCGTAATCAAAGAAAATGCCAAGTCGGTTGAGGATTTTAAAGCGGGTAAAGCCGGAGCCCTGATGTTCCTGGTCGGCCAGGTGATGAAAAAAACTAAGGGTAAGGCCAACCCCAAGGTGGTCCAGGACATGCTTAAACGGAGGCTTTAAAGATGCGCAAAAAAATCATTATTACCGTTATTCTGCTGGCGGCCACGGCTGTAATGGCTTCGGTTGCTATTTCCGCTCAGAATAAGAGCAAAAAAGATGACCTCTACCGCCAGGTTGAACTTTTTTCGGATACCTTAGCCATTGTCCAGGAAGATTACGTTAAGGAAGTATCCCCCAAAGATCTGATCTACGGCGCTTTAAAAGGCATGGTTTCTTCGCTTGACCCGCACAGCCAATTTATGGACCCCGAGACGTACAACGAGCTTAAGACAGATACGGAAGGAAAATTTGGAGGCCTGGGGATAGAAATTACCATAAAAGACGGATTAATTACGGTGATCACTCCTATTGACGGCACGCCTGCCTGGAAAGCGGGCATAAAGGCCAACGACCGCATCGTCAAAATAAACAATGAATTGACGCGCGATATGACCCTGGATGATGCGGTAAAGAGGATGCGAGGCAGGCCGGGGGAACCGGTAAACCTTACCATATTGAGAGAGTCTGAAAAAAAGCTCCTGGAATTAAAGATAACCAGGGGTATCATTAAAATAAAGGATATAAAAGAAGCCAGGATCCTTGAAGACGGCATAGCTTATATGCGCCTGGTGGAATTCAGGGAGAATACGCCTAAAGATATAAGAACAACGCTGGAAAATCTAAAAAAAGAGGGCGCAAACAGCCTGATACTGGACCTGCGCAATAACCCGGGCGGACTCCTGGAGGTAGCGGTAAAGGTAGCAGGACAGTTCATTGAAAAGAACAAGCTTATCGTCTATACGCAGGGCCGCCAGAAGTCACAGAATTTAAAATTTATCTCCGGCGCCAGGAATCCTATCCTGGATTGGCCCATGGTAGTGTTAATCAATGAAGGCTCGGCCTCCGGCAGCGAGATCGTGGCCGGCTGCCTGCAGGATTATAAAAGAGCGGTAATCTTAGGGACAAAGTCTTTCGGCAAGGGGTCGGTGCAGACGCTTATACCCTTAAGTGACGGTTCGGCGCTGAGATTGACTACCAGTAGATATTTTACGCCCCTGGGCAAGGAGATACACGAAAAAGGCGTTATGCCGGATGTCGTAGTTGAAGCGGGAAAAATCACATTAGCCAAAGATCAGGAACAGCCTGCAAACTCCCGGCAGATATTTGAAAAACTTGAAAATAAAAACAATCCTCCCAAAGAAGAATCATTTGATTATAAAACCGACAATCAGCTTGCGCGGGCGGTAGATGTCCTTAAGGCAATTAAGATCTATAAGGCCGAGATAAATGGGAAATAACAGGAAATACAAAATAGCGCTTATTGTTTTATCGGTTCTCCTTATTGTGCAGGGGGCTTGGCTTATTCATTTCTGGCAAATATCCCGGCACAAGTTGATCAAGGCAAAGCCCCGGGTATCTATAAAAGGAAGGATAGCCATCGTCCTTGATGACTGGGGTTATAATTTAAACAACTTAAAGTCGCTTTCCGAGATTAAATATCCCCTGACGCTTTCCGTCCTGCCGAATCTACCTTATTCAAATACGATAGCGCAGCAGGCCTTGAGCCTCGGATATGAAGTGATCCTGCATTTGCCGATGGAGCCGATAGAGAAATACCGGCTGGAGAAAAATACAATCCTGACTTCCATGAACGAAGCCGATATAAGAAACATCGTTGATGCCGACCTGAATAACCTTAAAGGCGTTAAAGGCGTATCCAACCATATGGGCTCAAAGGCCACGGATGATATGCGTACCATGACCGTAATATTCGGCGAATTAAAAAAACGGGGGCTGTATTATCTGGATAGTTTTGTTTCGCCTGATTCAGTATGCCTGGAACTGGCGCATAAAAAGCAACTTGCATTTGCCAGGCGGGACGTATTCATAGACAATAAGGAAGACCCGGATTATATAAAGAGCCAGATCCATAAGCTGAAGGAGCGCGCAAGGATTTACGGACAGGCTATCGGCATAGGCCATGACCGCAAAGTTACAATTGAAGTCTTAAAAGAAGCCATGCCGCAACTGGAAAAAGAGGGATATAGGTTTGTTTTCGTCTCCGACCTGGTAAAATAATGTACGTCCTGGGCATTGAATCATCCTGCGATGAAACAGCGGCTGCCGTAGTCAAAAACGGCAGACACATACTCTCAAGCGCTGTGGCTTCCAGCCTCAAATTCCACCGTAAATACGGCGGTGTTGTCCCGGAGATAGCCTCGCGCAAGCAACTGGAAGTAATTGCGCAGGTTACGCAGGAAGCTTTAAACGAGGCTAAGATCAGTTTAAGCGATGTCGGGCTCATCAGCGTTACCTCAAAGCCCGGCCTGGCGGGATCTTTGTTAGTAGGCATATCTTTTGCAAAATCCTTAAGCCTGGCATCGGATATCCCCTTGCTGGGGCTTGATCATCTGTACTCCCATATCTATGCCGGTTTTCTGAATAACCGTAATATACGCTTGCCGTTCATTGCCTTGATCGTATCCGGCGGGCATACCAGCTTATACGAGGTCTTTGATTTTGATAAAATAAAGCTTATAGGCTCCACCCATGACGATGCCTGCGGAGAAGCCTTTGATAAAGTGGCCAAAATATTAGGACTGGGTTATCCCGGAGGCCCGGCTGTCGAACGGATGGCCAGAAAAGGAAACGGCAATAAAATAAAATTCAAGTGCTCGGATACGGATAACCCGCTGGACTTCAGCTTCAGCGGAATAAAGACCGCCGTCCTTTATTATATGCGCAAAAAATCCCCGGATAGCGGCTCAATAAGCGATATCGCCGCTTCTTTTCAGGAGGCGGTGATTGAAACCCTGGTTAAAAAGTCATTTTTGGCCTTGCGGGCTAAAAAATCAAGGCGCCTGGTAATAGGCGGCGGAGTGGCCGCCAATGAAAAGCTGCGCGTTAAATTCTGCCAGCGGGCGAAAAAAGAAGGAATCAGCATTTACTTTCCCTCTAAGGAACTATGCATGGATAACGCCGCAATGGTCGCGGGCCTCGGATACCGGCTTTTCCGGAAAGGGCATCTGTCCGATTTGACTTTAAACACTGCGGGGCAATAGCGGACGAAAATAAACTGACGGAGGCAAGGATATGTTTAGTGACGCGCAAATTTTAACAAGGTTGGTCTTATGCCTTATATTAAGCGGCCTTATCGGCCTGGAGAGACAGGTGCATCGCCGCAGCGCCGGACTGCGCACGCATATCCTGGTATCATTAGGTTCCTGTCTTATAATGTTGACATCGCTGTATGTTTTTGATATATATAAAAACCAGGCAAACATTGACCCGGCGCGCATCGCAGCAGGAGTGATAACCGGCATAGGATTCCTGGGCGCAGGCACGATAATCCGGGAACCCAGCGGGGTAAAAGGCCTGACTACAGCTGCCAGTCTCTGGGTGGTGGCAGGCGTAGGCCTGGCAATAGGCTGCGGGTTTTATCGCGCAGGTATTTACACTACCGTTTTGGCCCTGGCGGCGCTGGTATTTTTGAGATATATGGAACAGGTGATCCTGGGTAAAAAAGAGAAAGGCAGGTGATGGCAGATGGCTTTTAAAAAAAGGCTGGAGGAAAAGGTTCTGGACGTAGACGCATCAATGCAGGGAACTTTGAGTTTTAAAGACCCGGTTAATCTGCGCATCAACGGTAAATTTGAAGGGATTTTAAACACCCGCGGCAACCTGACTATCGGTTCAACCGCCATTGTGTTTGCCGATATCTCCGGGGATAACATTATTGTCGGAGGCAGGGTGAAAGGAAAAATAACTGCGCGCGAAAGGTTAACGCTCCTGCCCACGGCGATCATTGAGGGCGACATTTACCCGGTCCGGTTAAATATCGCCGAAGGCGCGATACTGGAAGGCATATGCACCATGCTTCACGATTTTATGAACAGCGAGGAACTGGCGCGCTACCTGGAAGTGGATTTAAAATCTATTCTGGATTGGGCTAATTCCGGCAGGGTCCCCGGCTCAAAAGAAGGGGAAGACTGGAAATTTGAAAGAAAGGCGATAGACTCCTGGGTCGCATCCGGGAAAATAGAGAGATAAACAGAAGTATGGCAATTTAATTTAGCTATGGCTGAAGAAAAGCTTCTGACAATAAGGGAAGTTTCCGCTATCCTGGGCGTCTCGGAAAAAGAAGTTATTGAGCTGGCTGAAACCGGGAAAATCCCGGCTTATAAGATCGGCGGGGTATACCTGCGTTTCAAACAAGAACAGATAGAGAAATTCCGCAAGTCTGGCGGCCACTCTCCCAAGCGGATGCTCCATGCGGAAAAATATTCCCTGAATGAACGGATCAGCGATTTCTTTTATTTCAATGATTTTTACATATTAGCCGGGCTGATCGTGATCTTGATGCTGATAATTATATTCCACGGATATTAGGCGCATAAATGGCTAGCAATTCGGGATTTTTAGACCTTGGTTTTGCCAAGCTGGATATAGACAGGGAAAAACGCCGTGGTTTTGCGGAAGTTATCTACTGCCAGGGCAAGACCAGGGAGCATCTTAAGAAGATCTGCCGGCAAATGAAAAAATGCAGGCAGGATCTATTGCTTACAAAATTAGACAAAAAAACATACGCCTACCTTAAGAAGTCGGTGGCCGGATTAAAATACAATCCCCTGGCAAAATTAGGATATTTGAACATCAAGGATAAGCCGCCCAAGAAAGGCTTGGTCGCTGTTATCTGCGCAGGGACGGCCGACATGCCGGTAGCGGAAGAGGCGGCGGTTACCGCGGAGGTGATGGGAAACCGCTGCGTAAAGTTTTATGATGTAGGCGTAGCCGGCGTGCACCGGCTGATGGGCAATATCGCAAAGATAAGAGAGGCCGCGGTCATTATCGTAGTGGCCGGGATGGAAGGGGCGCTGGCCAGCATAGTAAGCGGTTTGGTCGGCTCTCCCGTGATCGCCGTTCCTACCAGCTGCGGTTACGGCTCAAGCTTCAAGGGGTTGGCAGCTTTATTGACCATGCTCAACAGCTGTTCGCCGGGAGTGGCGGTGGTCAACATCGATAACGGATTCGGCGCAGGATATCTGGCCGGCATTATAAACCGCTAAATCTTGATTTAATGCGTAATCATAAAATCAGTCTAAATGAAGCCATAAAATTCCACGGCCACCTGGGCCCCTGGCTTGTGCTTGGGCTGGTGATGGGGGAATACGCCCTTAAGAAATTAAAGGCAAACAAATATTTCGGCTTAAAAGTGAAAGTATGGGGAGCAAACAGGCGGCCTAAGTCGTGCTTGATAGACGGCCTGCAGCTTTCAACCGGGGCCACCTACGGCAAAGGGAATATCCGTAAGGTAAGCAGCGATAAGGTCATGGTGGATTTTTCCGGTTCCGGCGATAAGCGCGGCATAGTATGTATTTTAAACAAAAGATTGGAAACCAGGTTAAAAAATACTCATGACCATAAAGAGAATGAAAAACTGGCCAAAAAAATTTACAGCTTGAACCCGGGAACGCTTTTTAACATCAAGACTAAAAAGGTGGCATAAATGGCGCTGTCAGGCTTAGATATCTATAAACTTCTGCCGAAGACCAACTGCCGCGAATGCGGATTTGCAACCTGCCTTGCATTTGCCATGCAGCTGGCTAAAAAAGCCGTAAGTATCGATAAGTGCCCTTATTTAAGCGCAGAGGCTAAGGCGGCATTGGAGAGCGCAAGCCTTCCGCCCATAAAGCTGGTTACCATAGGCACGGGTGATAATAAGTTTGGGGTTGGCAATGAAACCGTGATGTTCCGCCATGAAGAAAAATTCCATAACCCCTGCGCCCTGGGATTTATTATTGAAGATAGCTTATCCGATGAAGACATAAAACAGAGATTGCGGCAGATCAATAATTTAAAGTTTGAGCGCGTAGGCCAGAACTTGGAAGTAAGCCTGGTAGCCATAAAACAATCCTCGGCTAAAGAAAGGTTTGTTTCGGCGGCGCAGCTTGTAAAGAATAACACTAAATTGGCCTTAGCATTGATTAGCAACGATGTCCAGTCACTGGCCGGTGCTTTAGAAATAACGCATGAGAGAAACCCGCTGGTATGTTATGCCGATCAAAAAAACCTGCCGCAGGTCTCTGAGTTACTGCGGAAATTCAAGGTGCCGCTTGCGGTTTGCGCCGCTGACCTGGATACCTTATCTAACATGACTCAGGGCCTGGCTAATGAGGGCGTTAAAGAACTGGTGCTGGATACCGGCAAAAAGCCGGTTGCGGATAAGATATGGGACTTGACCCAGATACGCAGGCAGGCGCTAAAAAAATCCAACCGCAGCCTGGGATACCCTGTGTTAACGATCATTGATAATAACGACCCTTACATGGAAGCTATTGAGGCGGCTACCTATATTGCCAAATATGCCGGGATCGTCCTTTTAAAGAACATTTCTTCATGGGAAACCCTCTCGCTTTTGACGTTAAGGCAGAATATATATACCGACCCGCAGAAACCCCTGCAGATAGAGCCGAAGATCTATCCCATAGGCAAGGTAGATACCAGTTCACCGGTTTTAGTAACTACCAATTTCTCGCTTAGTTATTATACTGTCCTAGGGGAGGTGGAGGCAAGCAAAGTGCCTTCTTATATTATGAGCGTAGATACCGAGGGCATGTCCGTGCTGACTGCCTGGGCTGCGGAGAAGTTTAATGCCGAAAAGATCAATGAGGCTATGAATAAATTTGCGGTTTCCGAGATAGTTTCCCATAAGAATATAATCATACCCGGTTATGTGGCGATGATGAGCGGGGACCTGGCTGAACAGTCCGGCTGGGAGGTCATCGTCGGCCCGAAAGAGGCATCCGGCATACCTGGCTTTTTGAAAAACCTACAATAGAGTTTGAATTTAGGGGACGGTTCTATTTTTGATAATAATAGGAAAGGTTGAGCCGATTAGCCCCGAGCACTCTTAGCCGAGCGAGAGCAAGTCGCATATGAAAAAGTTCAAGGTTACATTTTATCCGGACAAAAAGAGCGTGGAAGTGGATGAAGAAAAGACTATCCTGTCAGCCGCTATCTCCGCGGGAGTGCATATTGATTCCGTGTGCGGAGGAGACGGGGTCTGCGGCCGGTGCAAGGTAATAGTCAGGCGCGGAGAAGTTTCTACCCAGCCGTCCGGCTTAATTACAAACGAAGAGCGCAAGAAGAATATTTACCTGGCCTGCATTACCACGATACACGGCGACCTGGAAATAGAAATTCCAGCTAGTTCCCGCGCGCATTTTGAAGTTCCTTCGGGAGTATTAAATAAAGGGCTGGAAGAGGTCTATGCTCCGTCCGAAGAGATCGAGCCGTTGTCGGTAGCGGTTGACGAAGAGATTTTCAGCCATTCGCCATTAGCCACAAAATTGTACCTGGAAATACCGCCTCCTGAACTGGACGATAAAGTAAGCGATTTAGACAGACTCTACCGCGCGATCAAGAGTAAAAAGAATTTTCCTCTATTGCAGACCGGGCTTACCAATATCCGCGGCTTGAGCGAATTACTGCGGCGCAGCAATTGGAAAGTCACCGTAACACTGGGCAAGAGGAACGATGCCACGGAGCTGGTATTGATCGAACCTCAAGACACATCCGCGAAGAACTTTGGCTTGGCCATTGACATCGGCACTACCACAGTTTCCGTGCAGCTGGTAGACTTGATCTCCGACAGGATAATCGGCACCAGGCTTACTTACAATAAACAAGCCAGCTTTGGCAGCGATGTGATCAGCCGCATCATCCATGCGCAGAAGGATAACGGGCTTGAAGAACTGCATTTGGCAGTTACCGAATGTCTTAATCAGATCATTGAAGAATTGATTAGCGAGCATAATATTGACCTTAATGACGTGACCTGTGTTTTATGCGCGGGAAATACCACTATGATCCATCTTTTGCTGCGCATAGACCCGTCTTACATAAGGCGTCAGCCTTATGTACCGACAGCCAACCTGCCTCCGACCATCCGCGCAAGCGAGGCGGGGATAAGAATAAACCCTCGGGGGCTATTGTCCTGCGTTCCCGGAGTGGCTAGTTATGTAGGGGGGGATGCAGTGGCGGGAGTTCTATCCTGCGGCCTATATAAAGAGGAGGACCTGGGCATACTCATTGATATCGGCACCAACGGCGAAATCGTCCTCGGTAATAAGGAATTTCTGGTAGCCTGCGCTGCTTCAGCCGGGCCTGCTTTTGAAGGCAGCGGGGTAAGCTCCGGTATGCGCGCAACCAGCGGCGCCATACAATCAGTAAAAATAGACCCCAAAACCCTCCGCGCCAGTTTTAACACTATTGGCAATGTCAAACCCAGCGGCATCTGCGGATCAGGTTACATTGACCTCTTGGCAGAGATGTTGCGTTCGGGGGTAATGGACAAGAGCGGGAAGATAAATGCCGGCAATAGCTCTCGTATACGTAAGGGCGCAAGCGGGCTTGAATTCATAGTAGTCCCCAAGGAGGAAGCCGGGGAAGATATCCTGATCACTGAGGCGGATATAGATAACCTTAAGCGTGCAAAGGCGGCGATCTATTCTGCCACCTCGGTATTGGTAAAATATATTAATTTTGACTTTTTAAGGGTGAGCAAGATATTCATTGCCGGAGGGTTCGGAAATTTCCTGAACCTGGAGAACGCTATTTTTATCGGTTTATTGCCGGATATAGAGCGGGAAAAATTGATCTTTGTGGGAAACAGCTCTTTAGCCGGAGGCCGGCTTATGCTTTTATCAAGCGCGGCAATGAAAAGGGCGCGCGAGATCGCCAGGAAAATTACATACTTTGAACTGTCCGTTGAGCCCAGGTATATGGAAGAATATATGGCAGCTTTGTTTTTTCCGCATACGGATTTTAAATTGTTCCCGAGCGTAAAGGCAGGATAATAGAATGGGGTTTGTAATTGCGATAGCCGGAAAAGGCGGCACAGGTAAAACCACC
>JAQTNM010000033.1:0-6741 GCA_028713875.1 Candidatus Omnitrophota bacterium
CATATCGTTTATTACCAGGCGGATCAGACGCACATAACCCAGGTAATTGGTATGCGCCAGTTTCTCAAAATCCTCTATCGGCTGCTCCTGGAAAGGATACTGGCTGGATACCCCGGCGTTATTGATGAGGATGTCGATTTTGCCGTATTCTTTTTTGGTTTTCTCAACCAGGTTCTCTAAATCTTCCAGCTTGGTCACGTCGCAAGGCACAGCCAAAACCTTAACCTTGTATTTCTTGGCCAGCTCATCCGCAGTCTCTTTAAGCGGGCCTTCCTGCCGTGCAGCAATGGCCAGGTTTATGCCCAGACTTGCAGCAGTAGAAGCAATGGCTTTTCCTATGCCGCGGCTGGCACCAGTAACAATCGCTGTTTTTCCTTTTAATTCACTCATTCTCTCCTCCTATTTGACAGCTAAAAGTGATTTTGAAAATACAATCAAACCGATCAATAAGAATCCGAAAATTAAAAATCCGGCATTAAAACTTCTCTGCATAATCAGCCCGCCTAAAGCCATGCCCAAACCTCCGGAAACAAAGCGCACGCTGCTGTTTAAGCTGGCTGCTTCATTTAAAAAATCCCCGGGTAAATCAGTCAGCATAGTAGATAGCCCTGCGTGATTGAATGTCCAGCCCAGACCCCAGATGATCATCGCTACGGCCAAAACATATATTGGCGCCTTGAACAGAAGCGCAAAGATCGAAAGAGCCATTAATGCTATGCCGATATCCACTACGCGCAAGCGCCCGAGCTTGTCCGAAAGATGACCGCCGAGGGCTTCTCCGAATATGCCGCTTAAACTGGTCAGGGTAATGAGCATGCTTATTGCAAATTGGGTAAAAGAAAACTTATCCGAGAAATAAACCCCCAGCCACTGCTGGATGCCGTGATATAGAAGGCTGATCAGGAATATATAAGTAAATATGCCCAGCACTGCCTTATTTTTCAGGGCAGGCAGGTAATTGATCTTGAATATACTCCTGTCCGCGCTAAATCCGGGCAGATATAACAACATATTCAACCAAAGGATAAACCCGAAGAGGGCCGGAATAAGAAAAATCAGGCGCCAGTGGATTATCCCGCTTAAAAACAGGCCTAAAAGCGAGGCTACAAAAGTGGCACTGAAGAATATGCCCACGAACCTGCCCCGGCGCGACTGTTCAATATGACGGGATATCAATATCAGCGCCAGGGGTATTACTGATGCGCCGAAGAGCCCCATTAAAAAACGCGCCCAGAAAAATACCTGTATATTATGAGAAAGAGCGGCCAAAAGGTTGGCCAGTACAAACAACAAAAAACAAACCACTTCTACTTTTTTGGCATCAAAGGCGCGCACCAACGGCCCGTAGATAAGCGCAGCCAATCCGTAAGGCAGCATATACAGCCAGATCGCCCTGCCGGCCACAAAAGAAGCGACATTAAAGTCCCGGGCAATAGAAGGGATAAGCGCAGCGCAGGCAGCCACATTAAAAGAAAGAACAGCCCCTTCCAGGCAGAGCAGGATAAAAGTAGTTTTCTTCAATTATTTAGCGGCTTCTTTCTCAATGACTCCCTTGAATATCTTTAAATTTTCCTTTGAGTGCTTATTGATAAAACCCTCTACCTGCTCGTCATTGAATTTGGCTTTCTCATCCATTTCAAAATGCTGGATCCAAGTCAGCTCTGTCCCTTGCGGCCGGGGAGTATAAAGCCAGATGATCTTCATGAATTTAAAAGGGAATTGCGGCTCTTGCCTCTCGGCGTAAGCCAGGTATTTATCTTTGAGCAGTAGCCTCCAGGACTGCCAGGATTTATCTTCGTCATCGGTGAGGCGGAAGGTTATTTTATTGCCTTCTTTCTTTACCACCTCGGCTTTTTTGTATTCGCCGCCAAAGAGCTCTGTCCAGCGGGGAATGTCGTTTGAAATATCAAAAACCAGCTCGTACGGCGCATTGATGATTATGGAATTGCACGTATGTCCCATCTTTTCCCCTCCTTAAACCAGCGCTACCTTTGGTGTTTAGCGCTGGTTTATTCCGCGCTATGCGCGGAATTTACTTTATCTGCCTCTGGCGTTTAACCTAAGCGCTACCTCTGGTGTTTATGGCTTACTTGACTCCGCGCTCTGCGCGGAGTCTTCGTTTAAAATCGCTACCACTCTGGCCCAGGCAGCGCCCGTGCCTTTGATCCTGACCGGAAAGCAATTGATCTTAAAACCAAAAGCCTGCGGCAGCTTGTCTAAATTTGCCAGCCGTTCTATATGGATGAATTCTCTTTTGCGGCCGTAGAAATGCGAAGGATACAGGGGGTTATTTTTTTTGTCCTTTAGAAACGCCAAGAGCATATACTTATACGGCCGGTCAATACCCATGGTATCGGTACCGAATATCTTTACGCCCCGGTCCAGCAGGTAATCTATGGCCGAGATATCCACTCCGGGATAATCCGTAAAGTATTTCGGGCTGCCGTATAATTTATCCGCGCCGGTATGTAAAAGCACGATATCCTGCGTTTTAAGCGTATAATTTATTTTTTTAATGGCTTTTTCAATATCATCCGCGGTGATCACCTCAGCTGGTTTTTTATAGGTAAGGTCAAGCTTCACTCCGTCGCAATAGCACCATTCAAGAGGAATCTCCTCCGCGGTCTTGGAAGCCCGATTTTGAGATTTTGAGCCGTAATGGAAGGAATAATCCAGGTGGGTGCCGACATGCACCGGGCTATGCACTATTTCCAGGGAAAGGAATTCTTCGTCAGGAAGGTCTTCTTTCCTGAGTATGCGCGACCCCAAGGCATATTTTATCCTGCCCAACAGGGTCTTGCCCATGATCACCCGGTTAAATTTCTCTATACCTGCCTTATGACTGACGCGCTCTATATCGACTTTGTGCACTTCAAACGCCTTCTCGTCTATGGGCAGGCTTAAGTCGATAATCTTCATCACTTCCCGCTTATCTTGGACTGGATGACTTTTTCAATATCATTGATGGTGGAGAATTTGCCTATCTCCTTGGAGCCAAGCTTTGTGCCGAAGGCCTTCTCCAGAGCGATGACTGCTTCCACCATTTCGGTAGAATCAACGCCGATGCTGTCGTAAAGCTTGGCGTCGTCTTTTAGCTCCTCAGGTCTAACCCTTAGCAGGTTCACCAGGACCTCTTTTACTTTTGCCTTTATCTCCATATTTTCACCTCTTTATTTAAATAAGGACCTCGCCTTGGGTGGCTGCTGCCTCCCATTTGCCCACCCCGGCCATGACATCCTGGAAGCATAATTTTGCCAGTATATCAAAATTACTCTCCATAATGCGGTTGATCCTCCCCGGTTTGGAATAGAATTCACGCATGCACCAGGAGCCAAGCCTGCCCAATTCTTCAACGGAAAGGTGGTCCGTCGGTATTACCGGATGCAGGAAATCCCAGGTGCTGAAATCCACTTTCTTGGGGTCTATCCAGTTCTTCTTAAGCGCTATCCTCCACATCGGCGAATTCGGCGCAGGAGTGACATAGCCGATCCAAAGCACATCCGGGTCAACCTGGTCGGCGAATTCAAACCTCTGCTTGATGATTGCCTCGGTATCGTAATCAAAGCCGATCATGATATCGGCGACGATGGCGATGTCGTTACGGCGCAGGATCTCTATGGTTTTTTTGATCTGCTCGATAGTAGTGCCTTTGGCGATCCTTTTGAGTTCGTCCTGCGTGGTGACCTCAATCCCGAATACGCCCATGAAGAGACCGGTCTCTTTCATCAGCGGCAGGATGGATTCGCAGTTTACCCAATCCACTGCCCTGCCTAAAGAGACCCACTTAGTGGGGATATTTTTCTGCTTCTTTAATTCGCAGAATCTCTTGACCCTGGCCGGGTCCACGTTAAAATTGTCGTCCTGGATGACTACGACCTTAACCCCGTATTTTTTATGCAGCAATTCCAGCTCTTCGATCACGCGCTCCGGGGATTTGGCACGCCACTTCAGGAAATCCGAAGGCGAGCGCGGGTCAAACTGGTCCCATTCATAGCAGAAGGTACAGGCGGAAGGGCATCCCCGCGAAGTGATCATATCCACGAATGGCTTCCAGTGGGTATGACCCACGTATTTATCCATGGGGAACAGGTCATAGGCCGGAGGCGGAAGCTTGTCCAGGTCCGTCATTAATGGTTTATGCGGGCCCATGACTATTTTGCCGTCGATGCGCGAGGTGACGCCCCCGACCTCCTTGAAATCTTTCTTTTTATCTATGGCCTCAACGAGGTCTGCGAAAGATTCCTCTTCTCCCATGACCACGAAATCTACCGCCGGATTTTCTTCCAGCGTCGGCACAGGCATGGCCGAATACCATAAGCCCCCTAATATGATCTTTGTTTTAGGCAGCGCCTGTTTTATCCTCTGTGCTGCCTCTTTGAAGTGGCGCAGGACCCCATATCCGCCATAACCGTGTATCTGCTCACCTATCACCACGATATCGGGGGCTTTGGACTTGACCTGTTCTATCAACTGGTCCATGGGTATCTCCAGGGCCCTGCCGTCGATGACCGCCACATCCTTGTATCCGCGCTCCCGGATGTAACTGGCCCAATGCGCATAAAGCTGGTTCGGAGACCGGTGTATCCCGTGCGTTGCCCATGCGCCGACCTTGGGCATGACAAATAAGATCTTCATAAATCCTCCTTTTTGATTTTTAGGCTTTCTCTACCACCAACACCGAATTTATCCCGCCCCTGCCGCGGGAAATAATCATGGCTTTATCAATTTTGTGCTCTTTGGCATCCTGCCGGATATAGTTGAGCCCGTTGGGATCAGGTTCATCCAGGTTTATCGTTGGAGGCACTAAATCGTGCTCCATGGCTAAAATCGCAATAATCAAATCTAACGCGCCGGAAGCGCCCAGCAAATTCCCGAACATGGATTTGGGACAGCTTGCAGGTATATTTTGAGCCTGTTTTCCAAAAACGCTCTTTATCGCGCTTACCTCGCTCTTATCCCATATATCTACGGCCAGACCGTCTAAGCTGATATAGTCAATATCTTCGGGTTTAAGCTCTGCTTCAAGCAAAGCCATTTTAATAGCCCGGGCCAATTGCGCTCCGGAGCTATCGGGATTTATGCGGTCAATTCCGTCGCAGTTGGTAGCATAGCCTGAAATAATTGCTGAAATTTTCCCCTGGCGCTTCTTTGCCCTTTCCAGGCTCTCCATCACCATAATACCCGCGCCTTCACCAATGACAAAACCGTCACGCTTCCTATCAAAAGGCCGGTAGGCTTTTTCAGGAGCGCTGTTATTCTGAGAAAGACTGCCATAGGTATTGCAGCATAAAAGCGCATAAGGAGTCACCGGCGCCTCCATCCCCCCGGCTAAGATCATGCTCAGTTTATTTTTAGCTAAAGTCTTACGCGCATAACCGATAGCCATAAGGGAGCTGGCCCGGTCAGCAACAACCGTCTTGCTAAAACCTTTTATCCCGTAATAAATGGAGACTTGTCCCTGGGGCGCAGCCGGGAACCAGGCAGATGCCATATAAGGAGAAACGCCCTGCCTGCCTTCAATATAGAGATCGCGCAGCTCCGTTTCCGCGTACATCCATCCGCCCAGGGCATTGCCTAAAAATATTCCCACCAGGTTAGGGTCTTCTTTCTTGATATCAATGCCGGCGTCCTCTAAGGCGAGCTCCGAGGCGATCAGGGCCATGTGCGAAAAAGTATCTATCTTTTTCAACAAACGCTCTGAAACCCGGCTGTATTTTTCCAGGTCATCGATCTGGCCGGCGATGTGCGCCGGGTATTTGGAAGAATCAAAGCGGGTAATCTCTTTGACAAAAGACCTGCCGGCCTTGATATTGGCCCAGAACTGGCGCCTGCCTATGCCTGAAGGAGCTACTACGCCTATGCCCGTAATCGCAATTTTTTCCATTATTCCTTAAACCTTTTTATGACTAAAGCCGAGTGTATGCCGGAAAAACCGCTGGAGGTCTTTAAAATGGTATTGACTTTTTTCCCCCGCGCCTCATTGGGTATATAATCCAGGTCGCAGAGGGGGTCTTTTTCCTCCTGGTTAATCGTAGGAGGAAGGAGATTTTGCGCAAAGATCATCGAGCAGATGGTCAGCTCTACGGCATTGGCCGCAGCCAGGGGATGGCCGATCATGGATTTTAAGGAACTGGCCGGGAGTTTATAAGCGTAATCGCCGAAGACCATCTTGTAGGCGGAGGTCTCAAATATATCGTTCATGCGGGTGGATGAGCCGTGGGCATTAATATGGTCTATTTCCTGCGGCTTAAGATTTGCGTCTTTAAGCGCAAGATTTATGCAGTTGGCCATGGCTGTGCCGTCGGCAGGCAGGTCAGTCATATGGAAGGCATTACAGCTTGTGCCAAAGCCGGCAACTTCAGCGTAGATATGGGCATTGCGTTTTAAGGCGTGAGCTAACTCTTCCATGATCAGTATGCCCGCCCCTTCCGAGATGACAAAGCCGTCGCGCTTATTGTCAAACGGCCGGGAAGCGGATTCAGGCCGGTCGTTATAATGATGGGATAAGACATTGACCACGTCAAATGCGCCGAAGGTAATCGGCGTTATCGGGGCTTCGCTGGCTCCGGTAACCATAATATCCTGCTCGCCGTCCTGTATAGTCTCAAGGGCAAACCCCAAGGAGTCTGTGCCGGCAGTGCAACCCGTGGATAGAGTATTGCAGATGCCTTTCAGGCCGTATCTGGCGGAGATCTCTATTGAGGGAGTATTGAACATCGCGGCATCGTATAAGTCCGGCCT
>JAQTNM010000033.1:6751-10495 GCA_028713875.1 Candidatus Omnitrophota bacterium
AATTCCTCTTCCATATATTTTGTGCCGTAGATGGCATTGTCTAGGCACACTCCGATATTCTGCGGGTCTTCTTTGGATAATTGCAGCGAGCTATCTTTTAAGGCCATATCCGCAGCTACCACGGCGAATTGCACGTATCTATCCATACGCACTGCTTCTTCGTGGGTTAGCCACCCTCTAAAAGGGTCAAAATCCCTGACTTCAGCCGCGATCTTGGTGTTAAAGACCGAAACATCAAAGCTGTCTACAAATCTGACTGCGGATTTCCCGGAAATCATGGCCTTCCAGGCATTTTCTTTGCCGATGCCGTTGGGAGAGATCACGCCTATGCCGGTAATCACCACGCGTCTTTTTGTGGCCATTTATTTTTTATCCTTTTCTTCTACCCGGGTAACCTTGAACACAATGTTGCCGCCGTCAGGGCAGGTGACCGTATCAATGGAATTGCCTTCTTTCATAAAGAAAAAATTTGCCCCGAAATTAAGCGCGAACAACGCCGGGAATGCGGTATGGAATGCCGCGCCGCAAAAACCCGGGATACACTTTAACCCCTGCGTTTCCCATTTATCGCCTACCTTATAGCCGAAAGCGCATTTCCCCTTTGCCTTCACCACCTCAATGATCATTTTCTTGGGGTCAGGCCCTTTGAAATCCGGGTCTTTGGGGATACTTTCCACTTTACCTTCCTTGTCCAGGATTTCGGCTTTAAACTCAAGCTTGCCTCCGTCAGGGCAGGTGACCAGCAACGAACGTTGGTTGTCCCGGAAAGGAAATTTGGCTCCAAAGCTTAAGGCATAGATGACCGGAAAAAGCGCGTGCGCCAGGCCAAGACAAAAATGTTTTGGCGGATGGGTAAAATCCTCGAGGATGATCTCCTCGCCCATCTTATAGCCATGGTAACAGACGCCCTCAACTTTAGTCACCGTAAGTTTCAGTTTTGGGAAAGGGGAATTTATCTCTGGCATTTCAATTCAAGACCTCGCTGGTAGCGCTAAGCAGATCTTCCTTGCTTAAAAAATTTCCGGATTTTTCCACCTTGTGCACGAGCTCTATTAATCTCTGGTTTAAAGGAGCGTTAAAACCATTTGCCTTCGCCAGCGTTACGAATTCGCCGTTGATATAATCTATTTCCGAAGGCCGTTTACGTTTTATGCTCTGCAATATTGAGCCATAGAGCGGCTCTTTGCTTAAATTAACCATTATGCCGGAGAAGATCTCGGCAGCCTCGGTATCGGCAAGCGCGGCCAGTTTAGTCAGCCGCTCAAGAGGAAAATCCGGCAGCGAAACTAATTTTATCCCGGATTTTTTGATTACTTCCAGGTCCTCTTTCCATATCCTGATGCTTATGCGGCTGACCTGTAAATCCTTAAATGCCTCCTGCATGCTTAAACCCAATATCGCCGGTATGCAATTATTGGCATTGACAAATATCTTTAAGTATTTCATCCCCCGGATGTCATCTGCTATAACCGCGGGGAATATTTTATTCAAAACCCCCTGCAGCAAAGCCAGTTTCTCATCGGCGGTCTCGCCTGATATTTTACCGATAATCCAGCCGCCCTCAAAATTATGCACTATTTTTCCTGCCTCCAGGTAAGTTGCTCCGAACATGACAATACCAGAAACCAGGTTCTGAGGCAGGATATATTTGGCAGCGAGATTATCCGCCTGCACGCCGTTCTGCGTGGTCAATACTGTGCAGACTTTTAAAAAACCGAGGTTATCTTTTATTGCCGCGTCCAGGTCCTGGGTCTTAACCGTTAATATCGCCAAGTCCGGCTTAAACGTCAATTTCTCGGCAACATCAAGTTTTACGTTAAAATTCCCTCTTACCCCGGAAATTCCAAGGCCGTTTTCCTTCACGGGCCTGATGCCATCGGCGTGACCAATGAGAACTACGTCTTCGCCTTTTTCTTTTAAATAACCTGCAACCAAGCCGCCGATCGCGCCGCTACCGATAACCGCTATCTTCATATCTTAACGTTTTTTATGGTTATTTCTGGGAAAGCCGTATTTTTTGTAATCCAGGCTGCTTTGCTCTAAGAGTCGGATCATCATGCTGTAAAAGGGGGAGGGCACATCCGTAAAAAAGGCAGCTACCACATCCTGTTCTTCGACCTGCCCGCTGTTGCGCGCTTTAGCGTTCTCTTCGGCGCGCTGGCTTATCGCCTCCTCGGCTATCCGGCGGTGAAAAACCGGCATCTTGACGATTATTGCCTTGAATTTTTCCTGTATTTTAGGTTCCCACTCCATATCTATCCACCTGCCAATATAGTAAAATTTTACTATTCAAATTTTAAGAGAATTATATAAAAATAAACTGCCTCTGTCAAGAATTTTTATGGGGTACTTTTGAGAAAAAACCGGCAGTTAACGATCAGGATTTATCTTTTAGCCGGCTGAATAAGTCAAGCGCCTCATCCAAAGCGGCGTTCTCGTGCACTATTTTGCGTATGGCGCTGATAACCGCTATAGGCCAGTGCGACTGCCAGATATTCCTGCCCATATCTACCCCTTTTGCGCCGCAGGATATGGCGTTATAAGCTATCTCCAGGACATCGCGTTCGTCTTTTAATTTTGGGCCGCCCGCAATTACTATAGGCACAGGGCAGGACTTGACCACTTTTTCAAAATCTTCGCAATAATAAGTCTTGACTATACGCGCCCCTAATTCCGCGGCAATGCGGCAGGATAAAGAAAGATACCTGGCATCGCGTTTTTCCAATTCCTTGCCTACTGCGGTAACCGCTAGAACCGGTACGCCGAATTTCTCAGCTTCGTTAATGAGATTAGTAAGGCTGATCAAGGTCTGATGTTCGTATTCAGCGCCTATATAAATAGAGAGCGCCACCGCGCAGACATTAAGCCGCAGGGCCTCTTCCACGGAAACAGTAATCTCCTCGTTGGATAATTCCTTGCCCATAATGCTATTGCCTCCGGAAGCTCTCAATACAATAGGTATGGCATATTTTGCGTCAATGCAATTGCGCAAGCCGCCCCGCGTGATCATCAGGGAATCAGCATAGGGTATAAGCGGCTCAATGGTCTTGCGCAGATCCTCCAGCCTTGAAACCGGACCCAGGAAATAACCGTGGTCAACCGCCAGCATCACTGTCCGTCCGTCTTGGGGGTTAAATATGCGGCTCATCCTGTTTTTCATTCCCCAATCCATATATTGCTCCTTTCTTCAATGAGCACATAACTTAGCGAACGATAGTGAAGCTAAGTTATGAGTGCGAATTGATCCCCCTGCTTTCTTGCAATAAAGGGGAAAGTTCGGCCTTATCCCGCATATGTAATAGATGCAGGATGGCCTCACTTATCTTTGCGGATATATAATGACTTTTATGGAATCCCGGGCCTGCGTTACCAATTTAAACCCTGAGCCTATTTCCGATAAACTCAAGCGATGGGTAATCAGGTCTTTCACTCTTATTCTTCCGCTGCCAATCAGCTCCAGGGCTTCTTTATAATCCCCGGGGCTGCCTGCGTATGAGCTGGTCAGGGTTATTTCCGTGCGCCAGAACAGGTCATTAAAAGGGAGGTTAACCTGGGCTCCTCTGTCAACGGGAGCAAAGAAAAGTATTGTGCCGCCGCGCTCCACGGACTGGAACGCCGCCGTGATCGCCGGCATTGCTCCGGTAGAAACTATCACTAAATCCGCAAGCCTCCCCTGGTTTAATTTACGCAGGACATCCGCAGAGTAATCTTTGGCAGACAGCGCAATGTCTGCGCCCAATTTTT
>JAQTNM010000034.1 GCA_028713875.1 Candidatus Omnitrophota bacterium
GCCTTCTTCTTTTAGCACCTTCAGGCTCCTGAGCACCGGTTCTAAAGAGCCTTCGGACATCTTTACGTAATAATCATCACAGAATCCTTTTAAATCAATGTTGGCGGCATCAAGGTATTTGGCTAATTCTCTCAGTGGGGCTTCATTAACATAGCCTGATGAATGCATGACATTTTTGATGCCGGAAGCCCTGGCTAACTTTGCGGTCTCAAGCATGTACTCATAGAAGACTACCGGCTCAGTATATGTATAGGCTATAATGCGGGAACCTGATGCTTTTACTTCTTTGATCAGTTGCGCGGGCTCTATGTATTCGTAAGTAACCTCTTCGGGTAATTTCTGCGAGATCTCCCAGTTCTGACAAAATTTGCACCTTAAATTGCAACCGGCTGTGGCGATGGAAAATGCGGTTGAGCCTGGTAAAAAATGGAACAATGGCTTTTTTTCAATGGGGTCAATATGGATAGCTACCAGCTTCCCGTAGGATAATGCGTACAGGATGCCGCCGCGGTTTTCTCTTACGCCGCAGAAACCGCGCTTTCCGGAAGGGATAAAGCAATTGCGCGGGCACAAATGGCATTGCACAGCTTTGTTATCAAGCTTTTCATAAAAAAGCGCTTCTTTAAGGCTGGGGGCAGCGGGAATTTTTGGCGGATAAAAACAAACTGCAAGCAGGCTAAAAAGAAAAGTGAGGCTTAAAATTAATTTGCTTAGATTCTTCATTCCCGATTAGTTTTGGCGCACTCCGCTCACTACGCCCCTTGTTAATTCGTCCCGAATTCATGCTGGCGAATTACACCGCGCTTTATGCGGTGCTGCGGGCGCTTAACGTTCGCTTGAGTGCCACCAAAAATTTCCTTGTCGGAAATTTTTGGTGGAGCAGATGGGATTCGAACCCACGGCCTTCGCGATGCGAACGCGACGCTCTCCCAGCTGAGCTACTGCCCCAGGGGTACCGCAAAAAGAGTGGCCGCATTTAATTTGCCGTTACGGAAGGCATATTGATGTAGGCATTCATGGTAACGCTAGGGTTATTTGCGCTGCCGCAGGCACCCAGAGACGCAGGCTGCGTCGGGTCCCAGCAACCGGTTATGCTGACATCAACATAATTATCGGTTAATGTGCAATTAAAAACCGTGATGTGCCTGGCAATCACTTCATAGCTTTCTGTGCCGCAGTCAGAGCCGGGACAATACGCGTAATACCATATCTGGTAACGGTCTGTTGTGGGAGACGCGGATGAAGATCTGTACCTGTATGCCTGCCAACGGTCGCATCCGGATGTTGAGCTCCATTGCCCATCTCCGGGAGAACTGCAGTCGGAAGCTAAATCTACAAAAAACCTTAACGCCGCATCTCCGGAAATCGTGGCGGTGGAAACGGGATCCTGTGCGCTGATGCTCCTGCTTCCGATGGTCCTGGGAAGGTATTTTGACATATGGCCCAGAACATATGATACTTCATTCTGCACCTTGGCCCTGCGGCTGACCGTAAATAAATCCTGGCGGCCTATCTTCTCTATCGCAAAAAAATATAAAATCAGAATTGAAGTCACTGCCAGGGCAATCAATAATTCCATAAGCGTTATGGCTTTTTTCATTTCAGTATTTAAGGGCAGGTTGATCCGGCAACCGCATTAGTCTCGTCTATTCTCAGGCGCCATGTCCTGCTATCGTAACCGTTACGGGTAGCCTGCGCGCAGCCGTTACTGCTGCAGGAATAACTCCATTTACGGTCCCCTCCGGTGTATAAGACGATCCTTAAGTTGTCGCTGATTAAGGCCATATCGGATGACGAATAATAAGAACCGTTGTTCTGCATCGCAAAGATCTTTTCCGCAGTCTGCATGAGCTTCAGCGTGGTGCCGGCTTCCTTATCCAGCGTATTCTCCCTGGCCCGTATAAAGCTGGGCAGGGCTACTGCAGCAAAAATACTGATAATGATGATTACTACCAGCATCTCCATAAGCGTCGTGCCTGAGTGGTCTTCGTTAAGTCCGGGGATCGTTAATTTAGGCATTATTAGGTTTAATGCTGAGTCCAGTTTATGGTAAGTTGGACCTTTTTCAAGGTTGTCCCGCTGATATCGCTGATACTGTAATTAGGAACATAGGTCATATTACCGCTTACCCCTACGCTCTGGCTATAGTTGCCCGGGCAACCCGAGGCGCCATTGGTACATAAACAGTTGCTGCTGTTGCAGCTGGGGTACCATTGGTCCTGCCTTACCTGCATCTGTAAAGGGTCTAAAAAATACTTGGCTAATTCTGAAGCGCTTACGCGGGAGCGGTTGCGTAAACTATGTTTTTTAGCGGAGATAAAGACATTGAGCAGGCCCACCATGGTAATGGAAAGGATAGTGAGCGATACGATTATTTCCATGAGGGTAAGGGCTTTTCTGTTCATTTCAAAAATAAGGGACGCCTTTTATAGCGGAAGTTAAAAAGCGTCCCTCCTGTCGGTTTTTCAAAATATATTTTTTAAGGGCAAGTTGCGTTAGCAACCGGCTCGCTCTCATCTACTCCTAAACGCCATCTTCTGGTATCCGGTCCGCTGTATCGGGTAGCGCTGGAGCATCCGGATCCAGGATCGCCGGTACTCGTCGGTACTTTCACGGTGTAATCCCATTTCTTGTCGTCACCTGTAGGCAGAGACAGCTTCAGGTTCTGGTTGATAGCCGAGTTATCCGGCGCCGGAGTGGTCCCGGGGTAAGGATAATAAAAATCGGTTTCCAGCCTGTAAATCTTTTCTGCAGCCTGGATGAGCTTAAGGCTTGCGCTGGCTTCCTTATCCAGGACCTTTTCTCTTATCGGCGTGAAATTCGGAAGCGCTATGGCTGCCAGGATGGCGATAATGATGATTATCGCCAGTATCTCCATCAGGCTCATGCCTTTTATTCTCATAATCTCATCCACCGCAAGTGTACCTGACTTCTAAAGAATAACCGTTAGAAGTAACCGGCTGTTCCGCTGAATGTACCGTCGTGACTCAGGATTATTGAATAAGCAGAAGCAGCCTGAGGAGCTTTTCCTGAACCGGTGCATCTGGTCGCAGTGGAAGCTGTGCCAGCGCTGACATATGAGAAATAATGTGTCCCGGTACAGCTTGTAGGGGCATCCACCGGCAAATTAGTGACTGCGGTACCATAAGAACCATATTCCTGGAAATACGCCATTTGAGCTGAACGAATCTGTCCCAGGATGGTCCTTGCTTCAGCGGTACGGCCTTTTTCCACCATTTTGGTGTATTGCGTAAAGCCCAAAGTGGCTAAAATGCCCAAGATTACGATTACTACGATTAGTTCCAAGAGCGTAAAACCCTTTTTCATCTGCAACCTCCGCTTTAGTGTGATTGATTTTTAAAAAAACGTTGGACAAAATCTTTTTTGAGCCTTTCACCCCCTTTCTTCCCTATGACCAAATCAATAATCCCCGCTGCCTCCGAATATGACTGCGCGCACGAAGGCCAACGTAATCCTGTCTTTTATAATAGTGCTATTATTTCAAATATAAATAAGAATGTCAATGTTTTTTTATCTGCCGCCCAGCTGGGCGATCTGGAATATAGGCAGGAACATGCCTATGACCATTATCCCGATAACCAAAGCCATGAATATGAGCATGATCGGCTCAAACATCGCCGTTATGCGGCTTAAAAATGTCTCTACGTACTCCTGATAAAAGGTATTTATCTTCTTGAACATCTGGGAGAGCTCGCCTATCTCTTCACCGATAGCTACCATCTGCACCACCATCGGTTCAAAAAAACGGCTTCTCTCCATCGGCTGGCTTAAAGGCTTGCCTTCGCGCACGTTCTCCTTGATATCGCGTATGATATCGGCAAGCACCGGGTTATTCACGCTGCGCTCGGTGATCTCAAGGGAATACAGGATCGGCACCCCGCTTTCAACCAGCGTGGACATCTCGGAAGAAAATCTTTCCACCAATAACCCATTAAAAAATTTTCCGATGAGCGGAAGGCTAAGCAGCAGTTTCTCGTACCTCTTGCGCCCGTTCGGGCTCCTGATGTACCTCCTGATGACATAGACTAAGACCGTCAGGCAGATCAATATCATGCCTATGTTTTTTCTCAACAGGTAGCTTACCATTACAATCGCCTTAGTCAAGGTAGGCAGTTCCGTACCGAACCCTTTAAACAATTCCGCAAAAGTAGGTATTATTTTAAGCGTCAAAAAAAGCAGCGCTCCTATCGAAGCTGCCATAAGAATAATCGGATAGATCAGGGCCGAAATTATCTTGCTCCTGAAGGCGGATATCCTTTCCAGGTACCCGGCTAAACGGTTTAAGATCAACGCTAAATTCCCGGAGGCCTCGCCGCTTTCCACAAGGTTAACCCATAATTCGGAAAATACCTGAGGGTGTTTGGCCATGGCTTCATGCAGGCTTAAGCCGGCCTGCATGTTCTTCTGCATGTCCTTTATTATGTTATAAAGTTTTTTACTGGCAACCTGCTCTGAAATTATGTCCAGGCTTTTCAGGATGGTGACGCCCGCTCCCAGCAGTGTGGCTAACTGCCTGCAAAAGAGCACCATGTCTTCCTTGCTTATGCCGTAATGCCTGGCATGGATTTTTACTTTACCTTTAGGAAGAAGGCCGGATGAGCCGGATGGATTTTCGTCTGCAACCACGCTGACAACCAGCAGGTTCCTTGATTGCAGCCGACCGACCACTTCTTCCTGGCCGGAAGCCTCTTCCGTGCCGGTAATCTTTTCTCCCTTGTAATTCCTGGCGGCATAAGTGAATCTGGGCATTAATCTTCTCCCAAGGTAATAGCCAAAGCCTCTTCCAAAGAGGTAATCCCGTCTTCGACTTTTTTTATTGCGGAATCATAAAGAGTGTGCATGTGGGCGGTCTTACGGGCTTCCTCTTTTATCTTCTGAAAAGATTCTCTTTGGGTGATCAGGGATCTGATTTCTTCATTTATAACCATCACTTCGGCTATACATGCCCTTCCCTTGTAACCAAGCTGGTTGCACTTGATGCAACCTTTTGGCCTATAGGCCAGGTCTGTCTTTAACTTCACGCTTTTGAGCTGATCAGGGGTAGGTTCGTAAGCTTCCTTGCAATCCGGGCATAATTTCCTTACCAGGCGCTGCGCCACTACCATTAACAAAGAAGGCGCAATCAGATATGGCTCAATGCCTATATCTATAAGGCGCGTTACTGCGGAGGCGGCATCGTTAGTATGCAGCGTGCTTAATACCAGGTGACCTGTCAACCCTGAACGCAAGCAGATCTCAGCCGTCTCCAAATCCCTGACCTCGCCTACCAGCATGATATCCGGGTCCTGCCTTAAAAAACTGCGCAGCGCCGTGGCAAAGGTAAGCCCTATATCCGGTTTTATCTGGACCTGGTTAATACCGTCCAGTTTATATTCAACCGGGTCTTCAATAGTAAGGATATTTTTAGAGGGGCTTTTTATCTCGTTCAGGATCGCATAAAGAGTAGTGGTTTTACCGCTGCCGGTGGGACCGGTTAAAAATACAAGGCCATAGGGCACATTTATCATCCGGCGGATATCCTTAAGCTGCTCGGGGTCAAAACCAAGACTGGCAAGATCCAGGACAACAGCGCTCCTGTCCAGTATCCTCATAACTACCTTTTCTCCGTATATTGTCGGGATGGTAGATATGCGCAGATCAACAGGCCTGTCTTCCACCTTGACCAAAAAGGCGCCGTCCTGAGGAAGGCGTTTTTCCGCGATATCCAATTTACTCAATATTTTTATGCGCGATATGATGGGCAAATGCAGGTGCCTTGCCGGAGGCGGTATTTCATAAAGCTTGCCGTCAATGCGGTATCTTAAGGATATCCTGTCCTTAAACGGCTCTATATGTATGTCGGAAGCGCGTTCGTCGATCGCCTGGCGTATGATCAAATCCACCAATTTGACAACCGGCGCCTCTTCCGCGCGGGCAATAAGCTTATCCAGGCTTAATTCCTGTTCGCTGGATATTTCTTCAGGAGTAGCTACGACGGAAGTCAGGTCATAGGAAGCCTCCACTGCTTCCTTTAACATTGCGGATTTGCCGTAAAAATCTTCGATAGCCTTGCTGATATCGGCCTTGGTGGCAATTACCGGATTGACCTCGCAGCCGGTAAGTTTCTTCAGGTTATCGATCAGGATAAGGTCAAGCGGGTCGGCCATGGCCACGGTAAGCGACCTTAAGGTACGCGACAATGGAAGGATAAAATTTTTAATGGCGAAGTCCTGCGGTACCAGGTGCTCTAAATCCTGGTCAACCGCGGGTTTTAACATACCGGTCCCCAGGCTGAAATACGGCACGCCCAACTGCCTGCCTAAAGCCGCAACTAAGATATCCTCTTTAATTGCGCCGCTTTTAACAAGTATCTCGCCAAGCCTGCCCCCCTCCTGCCGCTGGATGCTTACAGCTTTTTCCAGCTGGGCAGTAGTAATGAGCCCGTCTTTAATCAGGAGTTCGCCTAATTTAAGGTATTTTTCTTTGGCAGCCATAATCTATTAATTATAACATGATCCCGGAAACTATAAACAGTTTTATTTCTTCCTGTCAAAACTGTTCAGGCTGGTTTCAATGATCCTGCGACGATCAATGCCTATCGCGGTGCTCTGTTCGCGTTCCGGAATAGAGATTTTTTTGGCTTGGGCGAGGTCAATCTTCCCCTCTTTGACAATGTGCGGCGTGATAAATATAAGCAGCTCGCGCTCTCTGTCTTTATCTTTATTCTTATGCCTGAAGAAAGAACCGATTAACGGAAGATCGCCGAAAAAAGGAAGCTTGGTAATAACTTCGTCGTAATCGTATTGGATAAGCCCGCCTATGATCACGGTCTCGCCGTCTTTCACCCTTACCAGCGATTTAGAACTGCGTTCCTCGGGGTCTTTGACGGTAGTATTGCCGACGGTTATGCCCGTCTTTGTCGCTGATACTATGGGCGCCAGGTACATGGTTATATCGCCCGTATCGGGATTGATCTGGGGCGTAACCCTCAAGGTGACTCCGACCTCGTATCTGTCTACGCCCGAAGTAGAGGTGCTCACTTCGGTATTGGTGGTAGTGGAGGCGTTAGTGGCTTCTTTAGTCGTGATTTTTATCTCTGCGGTCTCATTATTCATAGTCAGGATTTTCGGCCTGGCTAGGGTCTTAGTGTCGGTCTGCGTCCTCAAGAAATCCATCTGCATCTGATAAGTGGCGGTCGAAGGGTTTATGCTTAAGCTTCCGAGGTTGGGATCCAGTATCTTGCTCCAGGATTTATAGGGGAATCCCATGGTTGCCGTGGCTCCGGTTACGATCGCCGTAAAAGGCGTCTGCCCGAATTTAAAACCGATGGTATCTACCTTATTCTTACTGACATCCAGCACTTCCATTTCCAGCATTACCTGCGGCTCAGGCACATCAAGGCTGGCGATCAATTGTTCAATGAGCGGGAAACGGCTGGGTATATCGGTGATAATGAGGCTATTGGTAACGGCATCCTCGCTGAGCTTGCCGTATTCGCTTAACCTCTGCTTTATGGCAGCGTATAAATCTGCGCCTGCTGTTGCCTGGGAAACGTCAGATTTTTCTTTTACCATGCTGGCGCTGGGCACGCTTTGATATTTCAGCCGGTATATCTTGGTGATAGTGTCAACCTCGGCCTTACCCCAGTCCTTGACTATAAAGATGTTGGATTTTTTGTCCAATTCATAATAGAGGTTATTAGCTTTAAACAGCTTGTCCATCGCTTCTTTTATGGGGACCTTATCAAAATAGAGGGTCATTTTTTTATCCTGCACCGCGTCGGAGGCGATAAAATTCAGCCCGGACTGTATAGAAAATATCTTCAGGATGTTTTTGAGGCTGGCATCCTGAAAATCCAGGGATATTGTTTTATCCGGGTCCGGAAAAGGCAGCTCCGTTGTAGCCGCAATTACTTTGGGAAAAAACTGGAAGAAAGAAAATAAAAATATAAAAACAAATAATCTGGTTTTAGTTCTCATCCTGTCCTCCTTTTAAGCTCTCTTTTAAGTCCTGCAATTGCTCAGCTGCAGGCGAAGGTAATGTAAAAATATAATTTTTGAATATCACCTCTATCCCGCTTTTGCCTATGGAAACAATCTTGGCGTCTGAAACGGTGTCTCCTACCTTTACTACTTTGTTATCAATAATAGCCAGGGGCATCTTCCCGCCCCATATTATACCCTGCACGCTCAAAGACGGAGGCGGAACCTGAGCGGGGGCAGCTTGCGTTAATTGCATGTAGGTCCCGCTGGCCGCAGCTGTTTCCGTATGAAAAACTCCCTCGAAAGGGTCTCTCAAGCCCTCGGATTTATATTCTACGCGGGGCAAGGTCAGGATCCCGGCTTTAGCCTGTTTTTGCTCATTGCTTCCGTCTTGATTCGCAGGCCCGGCTGCAAATGCGTACCCTGCCGATAAAAAGCAGAAAATAAAAATAGATAAAATACCCCTTAACTTATTATTGTCTCTTGTCATCATTTAACTTTAAATAAGACCGTATCTACTCTTAAACTGGCGCTTATCGCTTCTACGTTACCGTCCTGTTTATTCTGCGCCGTATGCATGTTAAGCGATTCTATGGTGTAGACGTTGGGGTTGCTCTCAATATTGCTGATAAATTTACCTATTTGGTGATAATTGCCCGCCTCTACCGTCATTTCAAAAGGGTATTTGACATATGCAGGAAAATCCTGCTGTCCCAGCGGCTTAATCGATATGATTTTCACCGCAGATTCCCTTGCCATATTATTCAGGCTGCTTATGGTCTGGTAAAGGTCCTTGGTATTGACTAAATTTGTCAACTCATCTATTTTTGTTTGCAGCTGGCTTAGATTTTCCAGGACTCTGTTCTTTTTAGCCTCCGTATCTTTCCTCTCCTTCAGCGCAGCCATATTTTTGGCCTGCGTCTTATAGAGATTTATGGAGATAAAGACAAAAATAATGACTACCACCAGGTTTGCGATATTGCTTTTGTACCTGTCTATTAAGTCCGGAGAAAACATATTAACGCCTCACTTTATCATTGCGGCAGACGATGGTAAAACTGCTTGCCGTAATTTTATCAACAAGAGTCCGTTCTATGGAAACTATGCTTATATCTTTGAAATTTTTAGAAAAGGCGGTGCTATCCTTCAGGCCGGACAAAAACGCATTAATCTGCTTCAATTCCTTATCGTCTTCTCCAAGGTAGGCAATGCCCTTTAAAATGAGCTCTGTCTTGTTTTCATCATCGGTGAAAGAATAATCCACCAGCCATAAGCCGTCGGGTAAAACGCGGGGTATGGCATCAAGCTGCTCTGTCACATAGAGGCGTTTTTTCACCAGGCTGTCCAATACATCGAGTTTTTTCTTATATTCGGAATCCAGTCTTTGCAAGTCTTCATAGCCGGAATCGGGGTTTACATTGACAACCTTGAACTTTGCGCTTACTAAGCCCTTAACCTCTTTCTGCAGGTCCGCAATTCTATACCGGCCCCAGAAGAACGTCCCGGCAAATATAAATAATCCCAGCGTCACCACAAAAGGCGATATTTTAAGATCTGTAAGGACAGAGAGTATGCGCGCTCCGGAGGTGGCTTCTCTCTCGGTTTTTGACTTGGCCTTTACCGATAAAAGGTTAACCTTGATCCTGGTCTTTATTATTTTTGAAAGGGCCGCGCCGTAACTTTTGATAAAACCCAGGTTAAAAGGCACGGGCCTGTCTATATATTTGCTTACTTCTACGAAATTAACTGCCAGCCCGGTTTCCTTTATGGCCGCCTCCAGGTTTTGCCTGATGTTTTCCGGACAGAATAAAAACATTCTTTCAATAGCCTTGGTGGGCAATTTACGGTCATAATAATCCAGCGATATGTGTAATTCTGTCTTTAATTTCTCTAACAGTATAGCCGGTTCAGGTTTTTCGCCTAAAACCGCCTCTTCCGGCCTGCCCATTAATGTTATGTCGCGGCTAAACAACGGGAACCCGTTCTCCAGTATCGTAAAGTGGGTCTCGTCTTCCTCTTCGAAATCCACGCTGATAACTCCGACTATGCCTTTATTGCCGATGCCTGCCGACTGCATGAACCTTAATACGCTGAAAGACGAGTACTCAATTATGCTGGGCTTGACGTCTAACTGTCCCAATATGGTAAGATATTTATCCAACGTCTCTTTCTTTATGCCTACGTATAAAACCAGGTTCCTGCGGCTGGCCTTGTCAAACTGTACCTGAAAATCAGCGACCAATTCCTCTGCTTTGAAAGGCACGTATTTCTTGGCTTCAAAGTTTATGGCGTTGGCCAGTTCATCCGCGGGCAATTTCGGTATTTCAAATGTACGGATAATCAAATCTTTTCCGGACAGGCAAATGGCCGCTTCCTTGGACTCTATCTTATTCCTTCTCATCTCGT
>JAQTNM010000035.1 GCA_028713875.1 Candidatus Omnitrophota bacterium
ATCCATCATTGCCGGAGCAACGCCGCTTCCGGTAGAGGCCCCTCCGGATGTAGCGGAGGAGGAGGTCACAAAAGGATAGGTGCCGAAATCGATGTCTAAGAACGTGCCCTGGGCACCCTCAAAAAGGATATCGGCTTTCCTGCGCATGGCGTAGTTTAACAAAAGCGGCGTATCGCAGATGTATCGGCTCAGCTGCCTGCCATAACCCAGGTATTCCCTGTAGATCTTATCAAAATCAAATCCCGAATGTTTATATACCTTCTTGAAAATCTCGTTTTTCTCTTTCAGGTTATCCTTAAGTTTATCGCGCAGGACCTGCGCATTAAGCAGGTCAACCATCCTTATCCCGCAGCGGTTTATTTTGTCGGCATAACAGGGGCCTATGCCTTTCCCGGTCGTGCCTATTTTATGTGTCCGTTTTTGCTCGCGCAGCATGTCCAAGATCTTATGATAAGGAAGGATCACGTGAGCAAGGGATGAGATTTTGAGATTATCTTTTACGGGGATGCCGGCACAGGACAAATCCCGTATTTCTTTGATAAGCGCCTGCGGGTCAACTACTACGCCGTTGCCGATAACGCACACTTTGCCTTTATGCAGTATCCCCGAAGGGATGAGATGAAAGATATATTCCCTGCCGTCCACCACCACCGTGTGCCCTGCGTTGCTGCCGCCCTGGTAGCGCACGATATAATCCACTTTTCTGGAGAGTATATCGATGATCTTGCCTTTGCCTTCGTCTCCCCACTGCGCGCCTACGATAATTATATTCATTATATTTTGTGTCCTCTTTTAATAATTTTGGGTTTTGCTGGAGCACGCATTAGAAAATTTTCAGCGTGCGCAAGCAAAATCCAAAATTCTCAATGAGCCAAAATATATGCTTACGGATTCATGGTGAATATCTGCTTGGCGATATCCGGGTATTTGGCGATAAACTTCAATTCGTCGTCCACCAGCGGCTTCTGGTTGTGGACGTTGGCGTAACGCACCAGCTCCAGGACCCTGGTAGCCTCCTGGTCGTCGTGAAATTCCACTTCTAATTTTTCATACACGTTGCGGAAACCCTTGATGCCGGAATATTCCCCGGCGGTGATTTTCCTGCCGGTCTCGATTATCTCCGGTTCTCCGCGGCCCAGCTCTTCAAAGTCGTATAATTCATAATTGCGCCTGTCCTTTAATGCTCCGTCGGCGTGGATACCGGATTCGTGGGCAAATGCGTTTGCGCCTATTCCCGGCTGGTTTATGGGTATAGGCACGCCAAAGGCATAAGAAGCATATTTGCCTATTTTCCAGGCCATCTTTAAATTGACATTCTCATCCAGAGAATAACCCTGCATGCCGCTACCGTATTTTATAGCCAGGATCACAGATACCAGGTCTGCGTTTCCGGCCCGCTCGCCCATCCCGTTAACGCAAGTATTGATATAGGCATCCTGACCCGCATCATTGGCTGCCTTGGCCCCGGCGATGGAATTGGCTACCACTAACCCCAGATCGTTATGGCAGTGGATTTCAACAGGCATCTTTACCGCATCAACCAGCTCTTTGACGCGCTCATAGATCGTAAAAGGAGTGTCGCAGCCCAGGGTATCGCAATAACGCAGCCTGTCTGCGCCTGCTTTTTTCGCGGCCCGGGCAAACTCACTCAGGTAATCCATTTTGGTGCGCGATGCGTCTTCCGCGTTTACGCCGATAGATTCGGCTCCCGATTCACGCGCTTCTTTAACCGCCTCGCTCATTTCACTTATCACCGAAGCGTAATCGAGCTTGCCTTTAAACTTATGCACAATCATCTGCTCGGAAGTGGATATGGAAAGATTCAGGTGCTTTATCTGCGGCACCAGCTTAAAAGCGGTCTTGACGTCCTCTTTAATGGCCCTGACCCATCCTTCCAGCCTGGTAGATTTAAGCGCCCCCCTTTTAACCAGCTCAAGGTTGGCATTAAGGTAGTTGGTTTCATGGTGCGTGACCGGAAAGCCGAATTCCGACTGAAAAATCCCCATCTCATTCAGATAAAGGTTGATCATCGTCTTTTCCAGCTTGGAAAGGCAGATGCGGGAAGTCTGGACTCCGTCGCGATTGGTGACATCAATAATATAAATCCTGGGCTTAGGCATATACGGCTCCTTTACCCTGCCTTTGATTGACACTAGGGCGGGGTTTATTCTATCTATTGAATATTTTTTTGAAGTCTTCTTTATTCGGCACCCCTTCGGTGCTGAATATCTGCCGGTTATCCACAAGATAAGTGGGCCCGGACATAATGCTCAGTTCTTTATTCAGGCTTATATTTTCCCGTAAAAGCCCCGCGCCTTCAGGGCCCCTGGCGCAGGTCATTATTTTAGCGGCATCAGCCCCTCCCAGACAATCCTGCCACCATGAACTGCCGATGTTGCGGCTGCGGCAACTTATGTAATCAAAAAATGACTCCGGATAGTATTTCTTCACGCAAAGTGAGCGCATATACTCTTCAACTTCCGCTTTACCCTGGCCGGCATCAAAACTGCCGTTTTTCTCCACTGCCAGGAAATGAATGACAGGCTGGAATCCTGTAATGGCTTCCAATAACCCGGGAGTCTTCTTGTCATAAAGGCTGAGTGACACATCCAGTTTGCCTTTTTCATTTTTCCTGTCCAGGAAATAACCTATGCCGCCAAGCTGCGGGCTGACCATATAGAAATCGCCTTTAAGGACTAAATTCCCTTTTAAATCGTCAAAATTATCCTCTTTTTCTATTTCCCGCCCTAAAAGATAGACGGGCAGGAACTTCAGGTCCAGGTCTTTGATAATCTTTTTAGCGCGTGACTGCCGGGGGTAATATAAATAAGATACTCTGGCTCCGGGGAAATATGCCGTGAGATTACGGATCGTCCTTTGCGGATCGCAGGTATTGCATGCCTGGGGCACGATAACCAGCAGACTGACTTTTCGGGGCTTGTTGAAAATACAGCGTGCCTGCATTAGGCCGGGGTCCATGCATGCGCCAAAGAAGCGGTCCTTTTTACAGTTGGCATCCGAAAAGCACCGCGGCAGTATTTTCAGTATATCGGGATCATCTTTTATTTTATCAGATAGCCGCAGCTCATCGGCCTTATATTTGGTTATCCTGTTATCCTCTATTGTCAAAGACAGCTTGCCTAAACGCCTGCCCTGCCAGGATGGCTTTAAGATTATGGTATTGCCTACTTTAGCGGGAATATGTTCCTGCATGCGACCTTGGCTGGTAATCACGACGTCTATACCCGGGATGTCCCGGATAATTTTTAAGTCCTGGTTTTCACCAAGGCGGCTCAAAAGCAAAATGAACTTAACGCCCTTGGCCTTCAGTTCATTTACAGCCTTTTGTACCGCCTGCTTTGGGTCAGCGATATCAAAAGCACCGCCTGCCTTCTGCCTTGCGTAAGGGCTGATTACGCCGATAATGCCGATCTTAATGCCCTTTATCTCCTTAACAACGTAGGGCGATATTCCCGGAGATTTTATATTGGCCGAAATAAAATGCAATTTGCTTTTAGCCATAATCTCGCGGAGGAACTTCCCGCCGAAATTAAATTCGTCGGCGGATATATTAACCGCGTCGTAGCGCATCAGCTCCATTGCCTTTAGGTTTAGGAGGCTGCGCTGCATATCCAGTTCGGTATTCTGCGTATATTCATCCATCAGGCCTGCCGCAAGGAATGCGCCTGAATCTACAAGCAGGACATCGGGAGTCTCCTGGCGTATGGATTTAACAAGCACCGCTCTGCGCGCAATTCCGCCATCAGGCTCAACGGGGCAGTTGCAGGGATAAAGCATGGCGTGCGTATCCCCGGAATATAATACGGTGATATCCTGAGCAGCCAAAGCAACGCAGGGAATATTCAAAATGAAAATGGCTGCCGCGATTTTTTTGAGCATCATATCCTTATAACCTTGACTTCCAGTATATTCTCGGTGTTTTTTATCTTGTCCAATGCCTGCGCCGACACCTGGCTGTCTACGTTCAATACCGTGATGGCCTTGCCTTCGGGCTTCTCCCGGCCGAAGGTCATGGCTGCTATATTGATGTTATGCTTGCCCAGGATCGTCCCTAAATTACCGATTATCCCGGACCTGTCCCAGTTCTGGATGAAGATCAATTCGCCGGCCGGGGATATCTCTACATAGTAATTGTCTATCTTGACGATACGCGGCTGTTTGTTGGGGGAAAGCGTGCCGTAAATGCTCCTGGTTTCTTTATCGGTGGTAATCTCCAGCCCGATCAGGTTCACAAATTCCTCTTCCTTGGACGATTTTGACTCTTTTATCTTGATGCCCCTTTCCTTGGCTAAAGAAATGGCATTTATAAAATTTACCGTCTCCTTCAGGATAGGCGAAAGTATGCCTTTGGCCAAAGCCATGGTCAGGGTGCTTAAATCGTATTGGGTGATCTGGCCGCTGTAAGTTATGTCAAGCTGCTCAAACCTTCCCTCTGCCAGCTGTCCGGAGAACATCCCCATCTTTTCGGCTAAATTGATATACGGGTCAAGGATCTTGCAGACATCCGCTTCCACGCAAGGGTAATTCGCGGCATTGCGTATGCCTTTGCCAAGGAGCGCATCGCGCACGATCTCAGCGACTACAATGGCAACGTTGACCTGCGCCTCTTCGGTAGAAGCGCCTAAGTGCGGAGTGACGACGACGTTCTCCAGTTTAAGCAGTTCGCTCTCCGGGGAAACCGGCTCTTTTTCAAAAACATCCATCGCCGCTCCCGCAACCTTGCCGTCCTTGATCGCCTTTATCAAGGCTGTTTCATCTATGATGCCGCCGCGGGCGCAATTAATTACGCGCACGCCCTTCTTCATCAGGCCAAACTGCGCATCCGATATCATATGCCTGGTCTCTTCGGTAAGAGGGGTATGCACCGAGATATAATCGGAGCGTTCCAGCAATTCCTTCAGCTCAACTATCTCTATGCCCATGCTCTCTGCAGCCTTGCGCGATAAAAACGGGTCATATGCCAGGACCTTCATACCAAAAGAGAGCGCGCGCCTGGCCAGCTCAGAACCGATCTTGCCCAGGCCCACTATGCCTAATACCTTATCGTAGATCTCAACGCCCATGAATTTGGAGCGCTTCCATTCCCCTTTTTTGGTGGAAGTATTGGCCTGCGGTATATTGCGCGAGAGCGCCAGGATCATGCTCATGGTATGCTCTGCCGTAGAAATGGTATTGCCGGTCGGGGTATTCATAACGATGATGCCTTTCTGCGTAGCTGCTTCTAAATCCACGTTATCCAGCCCCACTCCGGCCCGGCCGATCGCCTTCAGGTTGACTGCGGCAGCGATAATATCCTTGGTGACTTTGGTTGCGCTCCTTACTATAAGCGCATCGTAATCCTTGATGGCCTCTTTCAAGGCCTCGGGTTTTAATTCGGTTTTAACGTCAACCTGGAGTTCTTTGACATCTTTAAGGATCTTGAGACCCTCTTCCGACAGCGGGTCGCTGACTAATATCTTGATCATTGAAAAAACCTCCTATTTAAGGAATACTTCCTCGGCTGCCTTAACCCCTGAGCCCACATTGAATTTATATCCCATCTGGGCCAGGACTTTCTCCAGGCAGGAAATTCCTGCGATAATGTCGAATTCTTCAATAAAGCCCATATGAGCGATCCTGAAGACCTTGCCTTTTAATTCTGCCTGTCCGCCGGCCATGGTTATGCCGTAAGTATCGCGCATGGTCTTGACCAGCTTCTCTCCGTCTATGCCCGCGGGGACGTTGACCGCGGTGACCACGTCAGAACCGGCAGAGGGCGCAAAAAGCGTCAGGCCCAGCGCCTTTACTGCCGCACGAGCAGCCTCAGCCATTTTGCGATGACGGCTAAAAACATTTTCCAGGCCGTCGGTTTTCATCATCCTGAGGCTTTCGTTTAAAGCAATGACCAGGGAAATTGCCGGGGTAAAGGGCGTATCTGTTTTCTCAAGCGCCTTTTTGGCTTTCTTCAGATCAAAATAATATTTGGGGCATTTTGAATCATTGGCCATATTGAAGGCCTTGGCAGATACCGAGACCAACCCCAGACCCGGGGGAAGCATCAACCCTTTTTGCGAGCCTGAAACAACCACATCAACGTCCCAGTCATCGCTCTTAAGGTCTATTGCGCCCAGGCTGCTGATGGCATCCACGACCAGAACCGCGCCGGTATCCTTGACTACCTGGCCTATCGCTCTTATGTCATTGGTTACTCCGGTTGAGGTTTCGCACTGCGTAGTAAAAACCGCTTTTATTTTAGGGTTGGCTTTCAGCCTGCCGGCTATTTCCGCGGGCTCAACCGCTTTGCCCCACTCAACGTTGATAACTTCAGGAATGATACCGTAGCTCTTGCAAATCTCGGTCCATCTTTCGCCGAATTTTCCGCCTTCAACGGTTATGGCAACATCGCCGGCAGACAATAAGTTTACTACCGCCGCCTCCATCGCGCCGGTGCCGGATGAAGCCAGGATAAAAACGTCGTTTTTCGTCTGGAATACGTATTTCAGGCCTTCGCCAGCTTCCTTTAAAATAGTCTGGAATTGCGGTGTGCGGTGATGGATAATCGGCCTGCTCATCGCTTCGGTTACCTGCGGCGGCAGGGGAGTTGGTCCCGGGGTCATTAGATAATTCTTTCTCATTAGCTGAGTCCTCCTATTTTTTCTGATGGACGATGACTTCGTCGATAAGCCCGTAGCTCTTCGCCTCATCGCTGGTCATGAAATAATCGCGGTCGCTGTCTTTCTGAATTTTTTCTAAAGGCTGGCCTGTGTGCTTGGATAATATCGCGTTAATCTTGTCGCGCATTTTCAGGATCTCCTTGGCATGGATAGAAATATCCGCAGCCACGCCTTCAATCCCGCCCCAGGGCTGATGTATCATGATCCGCGAATTAGGCAGGGCAAAACGCTTTCCCCTGGTGCCGGCTGCCAGGATAATCGCGCCCATGCTTGAGGCCTGGCCCACGCAGTAAGTGGCTACGTCGCATTTGACGAACTGCATGGTATCGTATATGGCCATCCCCGCGGTCACCGAGCCGCCGGGAGAATTGATATAAACGTTGATATCCTTGTTCATGTCTTCCATCTGCAGAAAAAGCATCTGGGCGATGATAAGATTGGCTACCATATCATCGATAGGGGTGCCGACAAAGATAATCCGGTCCTTAAGCAGGCGCGAATAGATATCGTAAGCCCGCTCATAACCGCGGCTGGTCTGTTCAATGACCATGGGAACCAAGGTCTGCATTTTCTCAGTCATCCTCCACCTCCGTTTTATCCTTTAAGCTTCCTTTTGCCAGTTGGCTTGCCTCAGCAATAACTCCATCACCTTCTGCGGCATATGCTCGTCCTGAGGCATGTTTTCCTTTTTGGCGATCTCGCTCAAAACCAGATAGGTCCTCACCTGGGCCTCTGCCGCCGGGGTAAGCCTCGCCGATAATTCCTTTTCCTGTTCATCTATTTTTTCTTTCGGCATACCCTTGAGTGCCAGGTCTATTTTTGCCTGCCGCAGCAGGTCCTGCAATTGCCGTTCGATCAAGGGCTGCGGTAATTTAAAATTCATATCCCTGGTCAGTGCGCTCAGTATATCATGCTCTATCTTCTGCCTCTGCTGGTTCTCCTTCTGCAGAAAGATCTGCCTCTCCAGTGCCCTCTCTAATTCTCCCAGGTCAGGATATCCCAAGCTCCTTGCAAAATTATCGTCTATGCTCTCAAGCTTCCTGGACTCCTTAAGGGAATCGACATTGCGCTTGAGCTCATCGGGGCTTACCTCTATCTTTTTATAATTTACTTTTAAACCCTTATAATTTTTAAGCGGGATTTCCGGGCTGACCTCTACTGTTGCCTTGAAGGAAAGATTCGCCCTGTCTAATTTAACCTCGCTTATAGCGGGCAGGTCTATAACATCCAGGCCTTCTTTATCCAGGGCCTGGTTGTAAAGCTCCGGTATCAGCTCCCTGAGCACTGTCTCGTGCGCCTGGGAAGAAAAATTCTTTTCTAAAATGTCTGCCGGCACATGTCCGGGCCTGAAACCTGCGACCTTTGCCTCTTTGCCGATCCTCTCAAATACATCCTTGAATTTGTTCTTGACTATGTCTCCGTTTACTTCAATGCTGATCTCTCTTTTTGTATTGTCCACCTTTTTGACTTCGGTTTTCATCTTTACATCCTGAATTTTTCGCCCAGATAGATCTCTCTGGCTTTGGGGTTATCAATCAAGTCCTGGGCTGTGCCGGAAATAAGTATCTTGCCATCGGCGATCAAATATGCCCGGTCGGTTATAGAGAGGGTCTCCCTGACATTGTGGTCGGTAAGCAGGATCCCCAATCCTTTCTCTTTCAATTCCTTAATAATCTCCTGGGCCTCATTGACCACTATCGGGTCTATGCCGGAAAACGGCTCATCCAATAATATGAATGACGGGTTGGTCACCAGGGCGCGGGTTATCTCCAGGCGCCTTCTTTCTCCTCCTGAAAGAGTATAAGCTTTGCTATTAGCAAGATGCGAGATATTCAATTCTTCCAGCAGGAACGCAAGCCTCTTTTGTCTTTCGGTCATGCCTATCGGCAGGGTTTCCAGTATAGACATGATATTTTCCTCAACCGTGAGCTTCCTGAATATGGAAGGCTCCTGGGAAAGGTAGCCTATGCCGTAGTGCGCGCGCTCATGTATGGGCAAAGAAGTAATGTCGTAATTATCGAATATGATCTGGCCGCTCTTGGGAGGGATGATACCGACGACCATATAGAAGGTGGTGGTTTTGCCGGCGCCGTTTGGGCCAAGCAGCCCGACGATCTCCCCGCGCTTGACCGACATGTTTACCTCTTTCACCACTTCCCTGCCGTCGTAACTCTTGGATAATCCCTTAATTTCCAAAAGATGCATTCATATCCTCCGAAGAATATATTATCAACTTTGGCCTGCCTAAAAGGGTGATTTTTTTGTCCGCGGCCGTGTAAACCGCCTCGTCGCAGTAAGACGTATTCTCCCCGCGCACTATCTTGACGTTGCCTTGAGATACGATCTTATCTATGCTGCTCGTATTAAGCCCGGCGTTCTTATCATCCTGTTCGCCCTGGTTTTTATTGTCATTTTTTGTAACAAAATAAACATACATGATGTCGCTGTAGATCTGGGAATCCTCTCTGTCCACTTTGACGTTGTTCCTGAAAGTGGCGATGTTCTTTTCGTAATCTATATCCAGGGGCCCGTCACAGGTAATAACGATCCTGCCTGCGTTTGCTGGCTTGTCTTGGGCGGTCTTATCTTTTTGCTCCTGGGTAATATTGACCGTGACGTCCTTCTGGAGCTGGACTTGTTTTAAATTAGTGTGGCCTATCGCGCCTTTGGCCTGGGTGGTCATGTTCTGGCGCTCGATGTTGACCTGGTCCTCTGTTTTAACGACGTTATTTTTTCTGTCCCAGTCCAGGGAATCGGTGGTAAGTTTTGCCCCGGAAGAAGTGGTGATGATAACGTTCTCCTGGAGGTGCACCTTGCCTTCTCTCTTGTCAAAATCCCCTTTATCGGCGGTAAGTTTTATATCTTCATCTGTCCCGTACATATTGCCGATTATGTCTTTGAGCTTGACGACATTGTCAAAGATATCTGCGGATTTCCCGGCCAAATCCCAGGTTTTTTTGCCCCTTTCTCCGAAGCCGGTAAGGGAAAAATCGCTTATCTGCTGGTCGCTTGTCTCCTGGGGGCCTGGATTTTGCGCCCGGCAAAACGTGCCGGTTGAAAAAAGGAATATAAAAACAAGCACCAGGCTTTTAGGCATCATAGGACGAAATAACTTCCTGCCACCTGCCCTGACTTTTCAGGATGCTCTCGGCGACCTCGCGTACCGCGCCCCTGCCGCCGTACCTTAAAGTCACGTAGGAAGCCGCCTGTTTGATCTCGGGACAGGCATTGAATACCGCAATGGCAAAACCGACCTTTTTCATAAGCCCCAGGTCCACCAGGTCATCGCCGACAAAACATATCTGCTCTGGTTTAACCTTATATCTGTCCATTATCTTAGCCAGGATGGAAGTCTTGGGCGAAACGTTCTCAAAAACCGCTTCCACGTGCATATCGCGGGCGCGCGGCTTTATCGCCTTTGAGCCCTTGGCAGTGATAAGCAGCGTGAGGATCCCCGCTTTCTTAAGCAGATATACGCCCATGCCGTCATGGACGTCAAAGAATTTAAGGTCCCTGCCCTTGGAATCGTAAATTATCCGGCCGTCCGTAAGCACGCCGTCAACGTCCAGCATGAGCAGTTTTATTTTTTTCGCCTTCTGTGATATTGATTCTTCCATGGTTAAAAGAAGCCCGCCTTCAGCAGGTCCTGCACGTCCAAAAGCCCCACGGGCTTGCCGTTTCTATCAATGACCGGCACCT
>JAQTNM010000036.1:0-7552 GCA_028713875.1 Candidatus Omnitrophota bacterium
AATAACGTTTCCGTACTTGTCGGTTACGATATTTATAACAATAAAAACCTGAAAGATACCGTCACATTCCAACTGGACATTGATTTTTAAAACATAAGGAGGAGGAGATGATAAACGCGGGCGATACGGCGTGGGTGTTAATTTCTTCAGCGCTGGTTTTGCTGATGACCCCGGGGCTGGCTTTTTTCTACGGAGGCATGGTCAGGAGGAAGAATGTCTTAAGCGTATTGATGCAATGTTTCATCATTATGTGCGTGCTGAGCCTGCAGTGGGTGCTTTACGGTTACAGTCTTTCTTTTGCTCCCGGGGAGGGGTTCTGGGGAGGTTTTAGCTGGGCAGGTTTAAACGGCGTAGGCCTTGCGCCTTATGCCGGTTATGCCCCTACAATACCGCATCAGGCATTTATGATGTTCCAGGCGATGTTTGCGATCATTACGCCTGCGCTTATAATAGGGGCTTTCGCCGAAAGAATGAAATTTTCTTCCTTGGTAGTCTTCACTATACTCTGGGCCACTTTTGTATATGACCCTTTGTGCCATTGGGTATGGGGAGTGGGCGGGTGGCTGAGGAATTTAGGTGCTTTGGATTTTGCCGGAGGCACAGTCGTGCATATTAATGCCGGTATAGCAGCGCTGGTTACGGCTTTGGTCATCGGCAGGAGGAAGAATCTGGATTCCAATCCTCCCGTGCCGCATAACATGCCTTTTGTGGTGCTGGGGGCGGCCCTGCTTTGGTTCGGATGGTTCGGTTTTAATGCCGGCAGCGCCCTTGGCGCCAATGGCATAGCAGTGAATGCTTTTGTAGTCACTAATACCGCAGCGGCAGCGGCGGGTTTAAGCTGGGCGCTTTTAGAATGGATGAATAACGGCAAACCTACGGCATTCGGTACTGCAAGCGGCGCGGTAGCCGGCTTAGTGGCTATTACTCCGGCCGCGGGATTTGTGAGCGTGATACCTGCCATAATCATCGGTTTGCTTGTAAGTGCGTTTTGCTTTTTTGCGGTAAGCGTAATTAAGCCAAGATTAGGATATGATGCTTCTCTGGATGCCTTCGGCGTGCATTGCGTAGGAGGATTATGGGGCGCCCTGGCCACAGGATTGTTCGCATCCAAAGCCGTGAATCCGGCCGGAGCAGACGGCTTGTTTTTCGGCAACCCTAAACAATTCCTGGTGCAGTTGACAGCGGTCGCGGTCACGCTACTCTACACATCTTTAGCTACCCTCGTTATTTACAAGCTGGTAGACCTGTTTATGGGTGTGCGCGTGAGCGAAAAAGAGGAGCTGATGGGCCTTGATCTTACACAGCACAGGGAGCGGGCCTATACCGTTCTTGAATAAGGAGGCTATAAATGAAACTCATTATTGCAATAATCCAGCCGTATAAGCTTGAGGAGGTAAAAGAGGAGCTTTATAAGGCCGAAGTTAATCTTATTACGGTAAACGAGGTATTAGGCCACGGCCGCCAGAAGGGCGTTACCGAGGTCTATCGCGGCGCTAAAGAGACAGGGAACCTCCTGAAGAAGGTGCGCCTTGAGATAGCCGTGAACGATAATTTCGTAGAGCCCACGGTCAATGCGATCATTAAGGGAGCAAAGACCGGAGAGACCGGCGACGGCAAGATCTTCATCCTGGACTTGAAGGAATGCGTGCGCATACGCACCGAAGAGCGCGGCTCTTTAGCAATTGGTTAAGGTCCTCCGTTTTGCGCTCGAGGGCTGAATTTTTCATGTCAAAATACGGAAAATTCAGGTTACCAAAAGATCAAAATCTTTACTTGTATATTTAACAAGCTAAAATATAGGCACATTGTGGTGCCGGATTAGGCAAACATTAAAAAGAGGGAACACAGGCGTTCTTAAAGCATAATGTTTTAAGGACGCCTTTTTATTTGAGCCCGATTACAATACAGGGAGAAAACTCCGCACACAGTGCGGAGTAACTAAGCGCTAAAACGCCAGAGGCAAGCGCTTAGGTTAAGCTCCGCACACAGTGCGGAGTAAAACAAGGCCTATGCGGCATAGCCAGGCCTTGTTTTAAAAGGAGAGCTTAGATGCCAAAGAAAAAAGAGGTCAAAGAAGTAAAAACCAGAAATCCTCTGGTCAACGGCAATTTCAATGAAAAGGCAGCCAGGGATGCAATGAAATTGATCAAAGACAAGAACATCAAAATCGTGGATTTTAAATTTAACGACTTGCCTGGCTTATGGCAGCATTTCTCCATTCCCGCATCGGAATTAGCGGAAATGGACGATATCACCCGCTCCATATGGGTGGACGGTATCGGCTTTGACGGTTCTTCCATCCGCGGCTTCCAAAAAATACAGGAGTCGGATATGATCCTTATCCCCGATCCCTCTACTGCGATCGTGGACCCGGTCTGCGAGGTGCCTACTTTAAGCCTGCTTTGCGATATCTATGATCCCCTGACGCGCAAGCCTTATACCCGCGACCCCCGCTACATCGCAAAAAAAGCCGAGAAATACGTCAGGGATTCCGGCATAGCGGACAGCGTTTATTTCGGGCCGGAAGCAGAATTCTTCATTTTTAATAATATCCGTTTTGACCAGACCGAAAATTCCGGCTATTACTTTATCGACTCGCAGGAAGGCGATTGGAATACCGGCAGGGACGAAGGCCCCAACCTTGGCTATAAAATACGTTTTAAAGAAGGTTATTTCCCCGTGCCGCCGCATGATTCCATTCAGGACTTAAGGAGCAGGATTATCCTGAAGATGATTGAATCCGGCATAAACGTGGAAGTCCATCACCATGAAGTAGCTACTGCCGGACAATGCGAAATAGACATGAAATTTGATACGCTTACCAAGATGGGCGATAACCTGCTTCTTTACAAGTATATCATCAAGAATATGGCCAAAAAAGCCGGGATGGTGGCTACCTTTATGCCCAAGCCGCTTTTTGCGGATAACGGCTCCGGCATGCATTGTCATCAAAGCCTCTGGAAAGGCGGCACGAACCTCTTCTACGATAAGGACGGTTATGCCTTATTGTCTCAAACCGCCAAGTACTATATAGGCGGCCTGCTGAAGCACGCCGAAAGCCTGATGGCTTTTTGCGCGCCCACGACTAACTCTTATAAGAGATTGGTCCCCGGATATGAGGCTCCGGTAAACCTGGTTTATTCTGCGCGTAACCGTTCGGCAGCGGTAAGGATCCCGATGTATTCAGACAGCCCCAAGTCCAAGAGGATTGAATTCCGTCCGCCGGATCCTTCCTGTAACGGTTATCTTGCTTTTTCTGCCATGCTTATGGCCGGGCTTGACGGGATCAAAAATAAGATCGACCCGGGCCAGCCTTTAGATAGGGACCTCTTTGAGATGAGCGAGGATGAGCTGAAAAAAATACCCACGGTCCCGGGATCGCTATGGCGTTCATTGAAATCCCTGGAAGCGGATCACGAATACCTCCTGAAGGGCGGGGTTTTCACCAAAGACGTTATCGATATCTGGCTGGAGTATAAATACAAGAAAGAGATAGACGCGGTAAGAATGCGTCCGCATCCTTACGAGTTCTATCTTTATTTTGATATTTAGCTTCTGAAGCTGTGCCGAAAGAAATACTGTTTATAAAGCACATTGACATAGAAGGGCCGGGCAGTATTGAGGAATTTTTCAGTGCTACCGGCCGGCCCCTTAAGACGGTTGACTTAAGCTGCGCAGGGCATTTACCTGATGATCTTTCCGGTATCGCTGCGGTAATATCTCTCGGCGGGCCGATGAACGTTTACGAGGAAGGCAAATACCCATTTTTAAAAGAGGAAGACGGGTTTTTAAAAATGGCGTTAAGGCAGGGGATCCCTATTCTCGGCATTTGCCTGGGCGCGCAGTTGTTAGCCAAGGCCTGCGGGGCAAAGGTTAAAAAAGCTACGGTAGAAGAGATAGGATGGCGCAGCGTAAGCTTAACCCGGTCCGGAAGAGGCGACCCCTTATTTAAGGGCCTGGACAGCCGGTTGGATGTACTACAATGGCACCAGGATACTTTTGAGATTCCCGAAGGCGGAATACGCCTGGCTGAATCCGGGGATTGCCTGAACCAGGCTTTTAAAATCGGCAGAAATGCCTATGGCATACAGTTCCATATTGAAGTTACTGCCCGGATGATAGAATCCTGGCTGGCAAGATATTCGCCGGAAGGCTGTTTAGAGTTAAAACCCGAAGAAATGCTTAAGGAAACCCGTAAAAGAAAAGAGGTCTTTAAAGAGCAGACAGAGATAGTTTGTTCCAATCTTGACAGGATTATAGCAGGATCAGACAGGACAGGGGTAGCTTAATTTTTTTTATCCAGGCCTGCTTAAGTATTAGGCAAAAAAGCTCTTGGCCAATATGATTACCGTAGTAATTGCGCAAAACCAGGAAAAAGTAAAGCAAATACTTGCTCAAATGCTGAATAAATTAGGCAATGCCAACATAAATATCATAAAAGAGGGAGATACTGTTAAGATAACCGAAAAGGACAGTTTGAAAAATATGGTTCCTCTGGAAGATAAAATTGTTGAATTAGAGGATTCATTGTATAATGAAAAAAAAGGCGTATTGTATAAGTCCGTCCTGGAGACAATTGAGAGGCCGCTGTTTGAGCATATATTGGAACGCACCGAAGGCAACCAGCTTAAGGCAGCCAGGATACTGGGCATTAACCGCAATACCATGCGCGCTAAGATAAAAAAATTAGGTATCAATGTGAGCCGATGGAAAATATAGCTGTGGACACTAACCGCTTCCCATCCGAACAGGGACTTTATGATCCGCGTTTTGAGCATGGTTCCTGCGGTGTGGGCTTTGTCTGCGATATAAAAGGCGCAAAGTCAAACGAGATTATCAAGCAGGGGCTCAAGGTGCTTAACCGTTTAGCCCACCGCGGAGCAACCGGGGCTGATCCCAAGACCGGCGACGGCGCAGGCATATTGATCCAGCTCCCTCACGAATTTATTGTTAAAGCAGCCCGGCAGGCTAATATAGAATTACCGGCCCGGGGAGAATACGGGACCGGATTGATATTTTTGCCTCCCCATGAGAAAGAAAGGGCGTTCTGCAAGGGAGTCTTTTTAAAAATAATCAAAAGCCAGGGGCAGGTCCTGTTAGGCTGGCGCAGCGTCCCGGTAGATAACCGGGATATAGGCAGAGCCGCCAGGCAGACTCAGCCCGTAATAGAGCAGGTTTTTATCGCTAAAAATAAAAAAATATCCGCCACAAGACGTAGCGTATCCGCCGATAATTCCGGCGGGAAAGACGACCTGGCATTTGAGCGTAAGCTATATTGCATAAGAAAACAGATTGAGAATACGATTAGAGCTTCAGGATTAAAGCAGAGGTCGTTTTTCTATATTACAAATTTATCCGCCAGGACCCTTTCCTATAAGGGGCTGCTTATGCCTCATCAGGTTGAGGATTTTTTTCCCGACTTAAAGGACCCGGATGTAAAAAGCGCGCTGTGTATGGTGCATTCCCGCTATAGTACGAATACTTTTCCGACATGGGACCTTTCCCAGCCCTTCAGGTACCTTGCGCATAACGGAGAAATAAATACCTTAAGAGGAAATATCAACTGGATGAAGGCAAGAGAGGGCCTTTTAAAAAGCAGCCTCTTCGGCAAAGAGCTAAAAGGAATCCTGCCTGTGATTGTTCCGGGAGGAAGCGACTCCGCGACCATTGACAACGTTTTTGAGCTTTTGCTTTTGGCCGGCAGGTCATTGCCGCAGGCAATGATGATGCTTATCCCATCTGCCTGGGAAGAGAATAAGCTGCTCGATGAAAAAATAAGGAGTTTTTATAAATTTCACTCCTGTTTTATGGAGCCATGGGACGGCCCCGCAGCCATTGCTTTTACGGACGGCACCCGTATAGGGGCTGTTTTAGACAGGAACGGCCTGCGGCCGGCACGCTACATAGTCACAAAGAATAATTTCGCGGTCATGGCTTCGGAAGTCGGCGTCCTGGATATTCCTGCGCAGGATATACTCTCCTGCGGCAGGCTTGAGCCGGGCAAGATTTTTTTTATTGATACCGAGGCCGGCAAGATCATCGATGACTCTGCGCTGAAGAACGAAATGGCCGGCAAGAGACCATACCGCTCCTGGCTAAAAAAGAACTTGCTTGAACTGGATCACATAAAGAAGGTCGGCCGTAAAGCCGGAAAAGAGAAAACCGACAGACTAACGCTTCTCAAAGCCTTCGGCTATAGCCGCGAAGATCTGAAATTCATCATCAAACCTATGGCAGAAAATGCCCAGGAACCCGTGGGCTCGATGGGCAATGACACCCCCCACGCAGTGCTATCCGCCAAACCGCAGCTTTTATATACATACTTCAAACAGCTATTTGCGCAGGTCACCAACCCCGCAATCGACCCTATCCGGGAAGAATTGGTAATGAGCCTGAATACTTATTTAGGCCCGGAGAAGAATATCCTGGATGAGACCTCAAAACATTGCTCGAAACTCATGGTGAAGAACCCGATCCTTACAAACGAAGAACTGGCAAAGATCAGGGATATAAAAATAAGCGGTTTTAAAACCAGGACCATATCTTTGCTTTTTGATTCCGCTTCTTCCGGTACTGGCTTCTCAAAAGCTTTGGAGAGGGTCTGTAAGGAAGCAGTCAGCGCAATAAGACAGGGTTATACTTTTATAATCTTAAGCGACCGCGGGGTTGATAAAAACCATGCCAGCCTGCCCGCTCTCTTAGCCACAGCCGGCATCCACCATCATTTGGTAAGAAAAATGCTGCGCACGCAGATAAGCATTATCGTAGAAAGCGCAGAGCCAAGAGAAGTGCATCACTTTGCGGTGCTCTTTGGTTACGGGGCAGATTGCATAAACCCGTATCTGGCTTTTGATGCATTGGAGCACTTGATTAAAGAAGGGGAATTGGAACTTGATTTAAAAAGCGCGCTGAATAATTATAAGAAATCCCTGCATAAAGGCATACTTAAAATCCTTTCTAAAATGGGCATATCCACCCTGCAGAGTTACCGGGGAGCGCAGATCTTTGAGGCTTTAGGCATACATCAGGGCGTCATTGATAAATATTTTACCGGCACGGTTTCCAGGATCGGCGGAATAGACCTTGCGGTAATTGCCAGGGAAACTATATTACGGCACAATGAGGCTTTCGGCGAGGATGGTCTTGCCGCGCCTTTCCTTGCGACGGGAGGGATTTACCAATGGAAGAGAGACGGCGAGTTTCATTTATGGAATCCCGAAACTATCGCCGCCCTGCAGGATGCAGCCAGAAATAATGACGAAAAAAAATACCGGGAATTCTCTTCTTTGATAAACGACCAGTCAAAAAACCCCGCTACGCTAAGGAGCCTGTTTAGATTCAAAGAGGTTAAGGCGATACCTATAGAAGAGGTGGAGCCGGCAGAAGAGATTGTGAAACGTTTTGCCACAGGGGCAATGAGCTTTGGCTCCATAAGCAGGCCGGCGCATGAGACTATCGCCATCGCCATGAACCGGCTCAAGGGTAAGTCCAATATCCACGCCCGCCGGCAGGTCCGCCGTGATTTTTTTCATCGCCAGTTGCAGGTTCTCGC
>JAQTNM010000036.1:7562-10047 GCA_028713875.1 Candidatus Omnitrophota bacterium
ACCGGCTCAAGGGTAAGTCCAATACCGGAGAGGGAGGAGAAGACCCGGCTAGGTTCACTCCCTTGCCTAACGGTGATTCCGCGCGCAGCAGCATAAAACAGGTCGCATCAGGGAGGTTCGGCGTCACCACAAATTATCTGGTCAATGCCGACGAATTACAGATAAAGATTGCCCAGGGCGCCAAGCCAGGCGAGGGAGGGCAATTGCCCGGGCATAAAGTCAGCGCCATTATCGCCCGCACGCGCTATACCACGCCCGGAGTTACTTTGATTTCTCCCCCTCCGCACCATGATATTTATTCTATAGAAGACCTGGCACAACTTATCTTTGACCTGAAGAATGCAAATACAGCCGCCCGTATAAGCGTCAAGCTCGTATCCGAAATCGGCGTAGGGACGATCGCTGCCGGAGTGGCCAAGGGCCATGCCGATATGATCCTTATCTCGGGAGGAGACGGCGGGACAGGCGCTTCTCCTTTAAGCTCAATAAAGCATGCCGGGTTACCCTGGGAATTAGGATTGACGGAAACACACCAGACCCTGGTTTTAAATGACTTAAGAAACAGGGTACGCTTGCAGACTGACGGCCAGATGCGCACCGGCCGCGATGTGGCGATAGCGGCGCTGCTGGGAGCGGAGGAATTCGGGTTCTGCACTTCGGTTTTGATAGTCCTGGGATGCGTGATGCTGCGGCACTGTCATCTGAATAACTGCTCTGTGGGCATAGCTACACAGGATGCAATTTTAGAAAAAAGATTCCAGGCTAGACCCGAGTATGTGATAAATTATTTTTATTTTGTGGCCCGGGAATTGCGCCGGATTATGAGCTCTTTAGGCATAAGGCGGCTGGATGAAATGGTCGGCAGGGCGGACCTGCTGGAAATGAATTCAGGCATGCTGCCCTGGAAAGCAAAAGGCATTGATTTCTCAAAGGTCCTCTATAAACCAAGCGTAGCCGATTCTGTTTGCGTGCATTGCACAGCTAAGCAGGATCACGGCATAGATAAAGTTTTGGACTTGAAACTTATAGAGCTGTGCAAGAACAGCCTCCAGAAGGCGCAGGTCACAAGATTGGAATTGCCGATCGAAAATACAAATCGCACTACCGGCGCTATGTTAAGCGGAGAAGTTTGCAAGGCTTTTGGCGAAGGCGGATTAGCAGAAGATACTATACACTGTAAATTTCAAGGAGTAGCAGGACAGAGTTTCGGCGCTTTTTTAACCAGGGGAATTACATTTGAGCTTGAAGGAATGAGCAATGACTACGTGGGAAAAGGCATTTCCGGGGGCAAGATCGTCATATACCCGGATAAAAAAGCAAATTACCGGGCGCAGGACAATATCATTATCGGCAATACTACTTTTTACGGCGCGATTTCAGGGGAGGCTTATATCCGCGGGGTAGCGGGGGAGAGGTTCTGTATACGCAATTCCGGGCTTAATGCAGTGGTTGAAGGAGTGGGTGACCATGCCTGTGAATATATGACCGGAGGAAGAGTTGTGGTGCTGGGAGAAACAGGCAGGAATTTTGCCGCGGGCATGTCCGGGGGCATCGCTTATGTCTATGACAAAAAAAGAGAGCTTAGGAACAAATGTAATTTTGATATGGTAAAGATAGAGAGCCTGGACGCCCAGGACTCAGAAACCATCCATAATTTACTGAGCAGCCACTACCGCTACACGCAGAGTCCTTTGGCCAAAAATATACTGGATAATTTTGAGCAAAAGGTAAAGTTTTTTTCCAAGGTTATGCCCCTGGAATACAAACGTATCTTAGAGAGCCGCGGATTGGAAGAAAAGATGGAGCTGGCGGAGGTATCGGATGGCTGATCCCAAAGGGTTTTTAAAATTGGGACGGAAAAAACCGGAATACCGGCCGGTCTGCGAGCGCATTGTTGATTACCGGGAAGTGGCGCTTTTGCGCAGCGAGGCGCATTCCCAGGAGCAGGCCAGCCGCTGCATGGACTGCGGTACCCCTTTTTGTCACTGGGGCTGCCCGGTTGGAAATTTTATCCCGGAATGGAATGACCTGATTTTTCACGGCCATTGGAAGAAAGCCTTTGAGCTGTTGTCTGCTACCAATAATCTACCGGAGATAACCGGAAGATTATGCCCCTATCCTTGTGAATACGCCTGCGTATTAGGAATAAATGACGAGCCGGTGACCGTGCGGGAAAATGAGCTGGCCATTATTGAATATGCTTTTAAAAAAGGCCTGGTTAAGCCCCGTCCGGCCAAAAAGCGCACGGGTAAAAAAGTGGCAGTAGTCGGTTCGGGGCCTGCGGGCTTAAGCTGCGCTGACCAGTTGAATAAGGCGGCTCATGCGGTGGTAGTCTTTGAACGCGACAAAAAAACAGGAGGGATCTTACGTTACGGTATCCCGGATTTTAAGTTAGAGAAATGGGTGATTGACCGCAGGGTTAAGGTTTTACAGAAGGAAGGAATCGAATTTAAGCCTGGAGTAAGCGTAGGGCAGGATTATCCCG
>JAQTNM010000037.1 GCA_028713875.1 Candidatus Omnitrophota bacterium
GTCGTATTCAATACTTAAAACCTTTGCCGGCACATCCAAGAGATCTCTCCTGAAGTCAACGATGCGCAGCATCCTCTTGTGCCCCCCGCCCCGGTGCCTGACTGTTATGCGACCTTTGGTATTCCTACCTCCGGTTTTCTTCAAGGGCATAACCAGGGATTTATGGGGTTTATTTTGGGTGACTTCGGAAAAATCAGTCCCGGTCATCCAGCGTCTTGAAGGTGTCGTGGGTTTGAATTTTTTTATTCCCATATTTTTGGTTAATTTGTTAATTGGGTTGGTAAATTAACTACTCACCAATTAACCAGTTACTATTTTGTGGCCCTCTCTCAAGGTCACCACCGCTCTCTTAAAATCAGGGGTCTTACCGAGTTGGTGTCTTACCCTCTTGAGCTTTCCCGGATAAACAGCGGTATTGACATCCTGCACTTTAACTTTGTATATTTGCTCCACTGCGTTTTTTACCTGGAGCTTGTTGGCGCGTTTATCTATAAGGAAAAGATATTTAGCCTGCTGTTCATAAATACTGGATTTCTCTGTCCTGACCAGCGCCTTGATTATATCGTAAGAATGGGTCATCTCTTAAGCCTTCCCAGGAGCTGGGTGAATCCGTCTTTGGTGATTATCAATTTAGCGTGCGAAAGGACTTCATAGACATTAGTGTCCTTTGCCAGGTGAAAATCCAGAAAAGGGATGTTGCTAAAAGCCCGCTCTAAATTAACCTCTTTCTTTCCTAACAGCAATAGCGCGGCCTTGCCCTTATCGGACTTTATCTTTAAATTTTCCAGTATCCTGGATGCCTCTTTGGTTTTGGGACTGACCAGGCACAAATCCTCCAGGATTATGAAGCTGTTTTCTTTTACCTTGGCATTCAATCCGGATTTAAGCGCGATCGCCTTCAATTTATCGCTTACGTTATAGGAAAAATCCCGAGGGTGCGGCCCAAAAGTCACCCCGCCGTGCCTCCAGAGGGGAGAACGGGTGGAACCGACCCTGGCGCGGCCGGTACCCTTCTGCCTCCAGGGTTTTTTACCGCCTCCGGATACTTCTCCACGCGTCTTGGTTGCGGCTAAGCCTCTTCTCTGGTTGGACCGATAGGCATTAACCACCTGATACACCGCCGCTGTATTGACCGTACCGTCAAAGATCTTCGGGTCCAGATCAATCGACTCTATTTCCTTGCCTTCGGTATTATATACGGGTAATTTCATTGTCTTTAAGGCGTCCATGATAATTTATTTTTTCTTGGCTTTACGGATTATTACATAACTGTTTTTATGTCCGGGCACAGCCCCTTTGATGAGCAGAATATTGTTTTCCGGATCAACTTTAGCCACCTTCAGGTTCTGCACCGTGGTCCTGTGATTTCCCATATGCCCTGGCAGGTGATGCCCTTTCCAGACCCTGCCCGGAGTAGAGCTGGAGCCTATGGAACCTGCGCGCCGGTGCGAAGTAGAGCCGTGGGTCTGCGGACCACCTTGCCAGTGCCAGCGCTTCATTCCACCCTGGAAACCTTTTCCGATTGAGACGCCGGAAATATCCACAAAGTCTCCTTCCTTAAAAACATCCGCCTTTAATTCCTGGCCTATCTGATATTGGCCTGTTGAATCTTTCGGAACCTCCCGGACAAACTTGCGGCCGGCAACGTTAAGTTTCTTAAAATACCCCGATGCCGGTTTTTTAAGGCTGGTTTCCTTGGCCAGATCAAATCCGAGCTTCAAATGTTTTTCTTTTATCTCCAGTATCGGGCATGGTCCGGCCTCTATGGCCGTAACGCTCAGGCGCAGGCCATCCTGCGTAAAGATCTGGGTCATCCCTAATTTTTTGCCTAATATCGCTGCCATTATTTTTTATATAGCTAAATCCTTCACAATTTTCAGGTACTATTAAGTTGTCAAGGATAAGTTCGGACGCATAACTTATGTCCTCACTTAATTTCAACATCCACGCCCGCAGGAAGATTAAGCTTGCGAAGAGCATCAATGGTTTTGGATGTGGGCTCATAAAGATCGATCAGTCTTTTGTGCGTAGCCAGGCTGAATTGTTCGCGTGATTTCTTGTCGATAACAGGAGAACGCAACACCGTGTAAATCTCCTGTTTCGTAGGCAGAGGCACCGGCCCGGACAATTTGGCGCCGGTGCGCCTTACCGTTTCGACAATTTCTTTGACCGCCTGGTCCAAAAGACGGTGATCGTAAGCCTTTAGTTTTATACGTATCTTCTGGTTCATTTTTAAGCAATGATCTCCGTAACTACTCCTGCGCCTACCGTATGGCCGCCTTCACGGATGGCAAAGCGAGATTCTTTTTCCATAGCGATAGGAGTTATCAATTCCACTTCCAGGCTGACGTTGTCACCGGGCATGACCATTTCTACGCCCTGGGGAAGCTTTGCCGTTCCGGTAACATCGGTGGTGCGGAAATAGAATTGTGGTCTGTAACCGGCAAAAAACGGCGTATGCCTTCCGCCTTCTTCTTTGGTAAGCACGTAAACCTGAGCTTTAAACTTGGTATGAGGCGTAATGGACTTCGGAGCAGCGATGACCATGCCGCGCTCGATATCATTCTTATCCACGCCTCGTAAGAGCAAGCCCACATTATCTCCGGCCTGGCCTTCATCCAGAGTCTTCCTGAACATTTCGATACCCGTAACTACCGTCTTTTTGATCTCCGGCCTTAAACCGACTATCTCTACTTCATCGTTTATCTTTACTTTACCGCGCTCGATCCTGCCGGTACCAACCGTCCCTCTACCTTCAATGGTGAATACGTCTTCCACAGCCATAAGCAGGGGTTTGTCCATTTCCCTGGCCGGCAAAGGAATAAATTCGTCGGCAGCCTTCAGTAAATCCATAATCGGCTTGACGTCAGGGCTGTTTGGATCATCTGCTGCCTGCATGGCCTTAAGAGCGCTCCCCTTTATGATTGGAGTTTTGTCTCCGGGATAGCCGTATTTGGTCAACAGGTCGCGAATTTCCATTTCCACCAATTCAATCAGTTCTTTATCCTGGACAACATCAATCTTGTTCAGGAAAACCACGATTGCCGGAACGTTAACCTGCCTGGCTAAGAGTATATGTTCGCGGGTTTGAGGCATAGGGCCGTCTGCCGCAGAAACTACCAGTATCGCTCCGTCCATCTGCGCTGCTCCGGTGATCATATTCTTGATATAGTCGGCGTGTCCCGGGCAGTCTATATGGGCGTAATGCCTGTTGTCGGTCTCATATTCAACGTGTGCTACCGAAATAGTAACGATCTTGGTTTCGTCCCTTACGGTACCGCCTTTTGCTATATCCGCGTACTCTCTGGCCTGGGCCTTTCCGAGTTTTGACAATACCTTGGTAATCGCTGTAGTTAACGCTGTTTTACCGTGATCGATATGACCGATGGTGCCGATGTTAACATGAGGCTTTGTCCTTACAAATTTTTCTTTAGCCATTATCTACCTCCTTCGAGTTTTAAAAGTCCCTCTTAGAACTTACGGACGTAAAACCGGCGATAATCTTTTCCGCTATATGTGAAGGCACCTCATTGTAGCATGAGGGCTCCATTGTATAGGATGCGCGCCCTTGAGTCAATGAACGCAGGGTCGTCGCGTAATTAAAAACTTCCGCCAAAGGCACATATGCCTTGATGATGCGCACGTTTGCGCGCGAATTGATTGCGGCTATTTTTGCGCGCCGCGAACTTAAATCGCCGATCACAACACCCATAAATTCCTCGGGAGCGATAATCTCTACATCCATGATCGGCTCCAGCAAAATCGAACCGGCTTTTCTTAAGCCGTCGTTAAGGGCAATGCCGGCAGCCATTTTAAAAGCCAGTTCGGAAGAGTCCACTTCGTGGAACGATCCGTCTACCAGGGTTACCTTGATATCCGTAACCGGGTAACCCGCTAAAACTCCGCTCTTGGAAGTATCCATAACTCCCTGCTTTACTGAAGGTATGAACTCCTGGGGTATTGCCCCTCCTTTTATCTTATTTTCAAAAGTCATGCCTGAGCCGGGCACCTCCTGAGGCTCCATTTCAATGACCACATGGCCGTACTGCCCGCGCCCTCCGGACTGCTGTATAAACTTACCGGAGGAATTCACCTTCCTGGTAATCGTTTCGCGGTAAGCAACCTGCGGCACCCCCACCTGGACCTTAACATTAAATTCACGGAATATCCTGTCCGTAATGATATCCAGATGCAGCTGCCCCATGCCGGCAATAATAGTCTGGCCGGTTTCGTGGTTATAGGTAACCCGGAAAGAAGGGTCCTCTTCGCCTAATTTATGCAAAGCCAGGCCCAGTTTCTCCTGTTCATCCTTATTGCTGGTCTCGATTGACTCCTGGATTACCGGTTCAGGGAAACGCATGGCTTCGATCAAAATAGGATTATCCTGATCGCAAAGCGTATCTCCGGTCTTGGTCTCTTTTAAGCCTACTACCGCTGCAATATCTCCCGTGAATATAGTATCAATAATTTCCTGGCGGTTGGCATGCATACGCACCATCTTGGTCACGCGCTCCCTTGTCCTTTTGGAAGCGTTATAAATATAAGTGCCCGAGGATAAGGTCCCGGAATAAACCCTGACATAATTGAGCTTGCCTACGTAAGGGTCTGTGGCGATCTTAAAACACAGCGCCGAGAAAGGCGCGTCATCAGAAGTAACGATCTCTTCAAAATTACCGGTATCAGGGTTGATCCCCTTGATCGCAGGCAGGTCAATGGGAGAAGGCAGGTAATCACAGACCGCATCCAGCAAGAGCTGGAGCCCTTTGTTCCTAAAAGAAGATCCGCATAAAACCGGGATAAATTTATTGGCTATTACGGACTTACGGATTGCTTCTTTAATCTCCTCCACTGTAATTTCCTTATTGTGCAGGTATTTATCCAGCAGATGGTCGTCTAATTCCGCCAGTTTCTCTATCAAAGTATGCCGGTACTTTTCTGCCTCGCCGGCCAGTTCCTGCGGGATATCCATATCTTCGAATTCCTTGCCCAGATCATCTTTATAAAGCCGCATATTCATGTTGACTATGTCAACTATGCCCTTGAAGTTATCTTCTTTACCGTAAGGTATCTGTATTGCCGCCGCATTTGCCGCAAGCTTGCTATGCATCTGGTCTATGGCTTCAAAAAAGTCACTGCCGGTCCTGTCCATTTTATTTACATAAGCGATCCTGGGCACGCCGTAACGCTCGGCCTGGCGCCATACCGTCTCTGACTGCGGCTCAACCCCGCCTACGCCGCAAAATACCACTACCGCCCCGTCCAGGACTTTCAGGGACCTCTCTACCTCAATGGTAAAATCCACATGCCCCGGGGTATCGATCACGTTGATATGACAGTCTCTCCACGTACAGGTAGTTGCTGCGGCAGTGATAGTGATGCCTCTTTCCTGCTCCTGGACCATCCAGTCCATGGTGGCCGTGCCTTCATCCACTTCGCCGATCTTATAGGTCCTGCCGGTATAAAAAAGTATGCGCTCGGTGGTCGTGGTCTTACCCGCATCAATGTGGGCGATTATGCCGATATTCCTGATTTTCTCTAAAGGAACTTTTCTATTCATTCTAAAATTACCATCTAAAGTGGGCGAAAGCCTTGTTAGACTCTGCCATCTTGTGTGTGTCATCTCTTTTTTTGATTGCCGAACCTTCCCCTTTATAGGCGGCGATGATCTCATCGGCTAATTTTTCTTCCATGGCCCTGCCTTTTTTAGACCTGGCAAAATCCCTTATCCAGCGAAGAGCGATGGAAGTGCCGCGCTCCTGTCTGACTTCTATAGGAACTTGATAAGTGGCTCCGCCTACGCGCCGGGGCTTTACCTCTAAACGCGGCCTGGCGTTATCCAAAGCCTTATTAAATACTTTCAGCGCGTCCTGTTCATTAAGGTGCTCTTTGACCCTTTCCAGCGCTCCGTAAACGATTCTTTCCGCCAGCGATTTCTTACCCCTGGTCATGACCATATTGATAAACTTGGCGACCAGCTTGCTGTTGAATTTCGGGTCACTCAAAAGTTTACGTTCCTGGGCTCTTCTTCTTCTCATTTATTTTTCTCCTAATGCCTACCTACTGCCTACTATCTACTACCTACTAATTTATTTCGGTCTTTTCGCTCCGTACTTGGAACGGGATTTCCTGCGCTGGCTGACACCGGCAGCATCCAGCGTACCCCTGACAATGTGATACCTTACGCCGGGAAGGTCTTTAACGCGTCCGCCCCTGACTAAGACTATGGAATGCTCCTGTAGATTATGCCCTTCCCCGGGTATATATGAAGTAACTTCAATGCCTGTGGTGAGCCGGACCCTGGCGATCTTGCGCAAAGCCGAATTGGGCTTTTTCGGGGTCATGGTGCGCACCTGAAGGCAAACGCCGCGCCTCTGGGGGCAACTCTTTAAAGCAGGTGATTTTGTCTTTTTCTTCTTGGATATCCTACCCAACCTGATCAGCTGCGATATCGTCGGCATATAGTTATTCCTTTATACTCTCTTTAACCAGCTCTTCCTCTTCTTTTTTCTCTGCTTTAAGCTTAAGTTCCTGGGCAAGCTTGACTACTTCTATCTCGCGATGGGTTCGGAAACCCGTGCCCGCGGGAACCAGGTGGCCTACAATAACGTTCTCTTTAAGTCCAAATAGCTCATCCTGTTTGCCGGAACTGGCGGCATCGGTTAAAACGCGGGTGGTCTCCTGGAAACTGGCTGCGGAAATAAAACTTTCCGTCGTCAATGATGCCTTGGTTATACCCAAAAGCAACGGGGTAGCTACAGCAGGCTTGCCGCCCTTTTTAATTACGCGCGTATTCTCTTTCTGAAACACCCATTTATCAACCTGCTGGGTGGCTAAAAATTCCGTATCGCCCGGGTCCTCTATTCTTACTTTTTTGAGCATCTGCCGTATGATCAACTCGATATGTTTATCGTTTATGCGCACGCCCTGGAGCCGGTAAACTTCCTGGACCTCATTAACCAGGTATTCCTGCAGCACCTTATCCCCGCAGACCCTTAATATATCCTGCAAGACTACCGGCCCGTCGGTGAGCTGCTGGCCTGCGCTAACCTTGTCGCCTTTATAGACATTCGGATGCTTGCCGTGAGGAATGACGTATTCCCGCTGCATACCCGTGGGAGATTTGACGATGATCATACGTTGTCCCTTTTTGTTCTCGCCGAATTCCACAAACCCGTCGATCTCGCTTATGATGGCCGGGTCTTTCGGGCGCCTGGCTTCAAATAATTCCGCCACGCGGGGAAGGCCTCCGGTAATATCCCTGGTCTTACCCACCAGGCGCGGTATCTTGGCTAAAAGGTCTCCGGCGTTTATTTTCTGCCCGTCTTTGACCAGTATATGTGCGCCGATGGAAATAGGATAGATACCCAGGACCTCGCCCTTATCATCCAGGATCAATATCTGCGGGTGATGGTCCTGCTTATGCTCAACTACCACGCGCTCGGTCAATTTGGTTACCGGGTTTAATTCTTCCCGCACTGTAACATCCTCTTTAAGATCTTCATATTTTACCCGGCCGGTGACCTCGGTCAGTATCGGCGAGGTATAGGGATCCCAGCGCATAAATGCCACGCCTTTATTCAATTCTTCCCCGTCATCAATGCTGATAAAGGCGCCGTGGGGCACGGTGTAACGCTCAAGTTCCCTGCCTTGCTTGTCATTTATGCTAATGGAGCCGTTGCGGTTTAAGACAATAAACTCTTTATCCTTCGGCACTACCCGCAGGTTATGGTATTTTATGACACCCTTGTTTTTGGATTTAGTGAACGACTGTTCGACTATCCTGGATGCCGTGCCTCCGATGTGGAATGTTCTCATCGTAAGCTGAGTGCCCGGCTCGCCTATGCTCTGGGCGGCGATAACACCCACTGCCTCCCCTACCTCAACTAACCTGCCGGTGGCTAAATTTCTGCCGTAGCACTTAGTGCATACTCCCCTGGGGCATTCACAGGTCAAAGCGCTGCGTATGCGGATTTTCTCAACACCCAGTTGCTCGATCATCTCCGCTTTTTCCTCGGTGATCTCAGAACCCTGTTCTATGATTACGGTATCGGTAATTATGTCCACGATATTATCCAAAGCTACTCTTCCCACTATGCGGTCCTTGAGGCTCACCACTACTTCATCGCCTTCAATGATCGCCGAAACGGTAATGCCGTTAAGCGTGCCGCAATCCAGTTCGTTGACGATTACCTCCTGGGCAACGTCCACGAGCCTGCGGGTCAGGTAACCGGCGTCTGCGGTCTTTAAGGCCGTATCTGCCAGACCCTTGCGGGCGCCGTGGGTAGAAATAAAATACTCCAAAACGGTCAGGCCTTCCCTGAAGTTTGCGGTAATCGGGCTTTCGATGATCTCGCCCGAAGGCTTAGCCATAAGCCCGCGCATACCTGCCAGCTGCCTTACCTGCAGACGCGAACCTCTCGCGCCTGAATCCGCCATCATGAATATGGGATTAAACGGCTTCATCGCCTTAAACAACAGGTCGGATACACGGTCGGTAGCATGGGTCCATATATCGATGACCTTATTGTAACGCTCCCTGTCCGTAATGATGCCTTTTCGGTACTGGTCTTCTACCTTGGCTACTTCTTCCTTGGATTCTTTTAATACATCGGTTTTTGCCTCGGGTATGGTCAGGTCATCTATGCCTATGGATATGCCGCCTAAGGTGGCAAAATAGAATCCCATCCTTTTAAAATCATCAAGCAGCTGGATGGTGCGGTTATGTCCGAACCTTTTATAGCAGTTCGTTACGATCTCTCCGACTGTGGATTTATTCAATTCCTTATTTACAAAACCAAAACCCTCGGGCAAGATCTGATTGAATATAGCCCTGCCCACGGTAGTAGAGATGATCTGCCTTTGCTCAATTAATTTCTTTTCGTTAAGATCAAACAAATTCTCCGTTCTCAATTTTATCCCGGCATGCAGATCAACTTCCGAATCGGCATAAGCGACCTGCACCTCATCGCTGTTTGCGAAAACTTTATTTTCACCTTTTGCGCCAGGTTTCTCTTTCGTCAGATATGAGACGCCCAGAATTATGTCCTGCGTGGGCGTAACGATGGGCCTGCCTTCGGCAGGAGAAAATATGTTGTTTATGGAAAGCATGAGTATCTTGGCTTCAAGCTGCGACTCCAGGGACAAAGGCACATGCACTGCCATCTGGTCGCCGTCAAAGTCGGCATTGAATGCGGTACAGACCAGGGGATGGATCTTTATGGACTTGCCTTCTATCAATATCGGCTGAAAGGCCTGTATCCCCAGGCGGTGCAGGGTAGGCGCGCGGTTCAAAAGCACCGGGTGGTCCTTGATCACTTCGTCTAAAATATCCCAGACCTCGATCTTGCCGCGTTCCACCATTCTGCGCGCGCCTTTTATGGTATGCACAAAACCTTTTTCCCGCAATCTCTTTATTATAAAAGGTTCGAATAATTCCAGGGCCATCTGCTTGGGCAGGCCGCATTCATGCAGCTTAAGTTCAGGACCCACCACGATCACGGAACGTCCGGAATAGTCCACGCGCTTGCCCAGAAGATTCTGGCGGAAACGGCCCTGCTTGCCCTTGAGCATGTCGGAAAGCGACTTTAAGGGGCGGTTATTTGAACCCATCACCGGCCGGCCGTGCCTGCCGTTATCCAGAAGCGCATCTACCGCTTCCTGCAGCATGCGTTTTTCGTTGCGGATAATGATCTCCGGGGCATTGAGCTCCATCAGTTTCTTTAAGCGGTTATTACGGTTGATTACGCGCCTGTACAGGTCATTAAGGTCTGATGTGGCAAACCTTCCGCCGTCAAGCGGGACCAGGGGCCGCAGATCCGGCGGGATGACCGGAAGTATCTCCAGGATCATCCACTCGGCTTTGTTGCCTGACTTTTTAAAATCTTCAATGATCCTCAGGGCCTTGAGCGTCTTGCGGTTACTCAGGATATCTTTTGACTTTTCCAGGT
>JAQTNM010000038.1 GCA_028713875.1 Candidatus Omnitrophota bacterium
CTCGTAAGAGGCAGCGGAGCGGCTTAAAGGATTATTTCAGAAATAAGTTCAAGACGAATATACTGGATATAATATTCAGCAGCGTAGAATTAATGCAGTCTGCCCTGGTTCAAAAAGAAGGGCAGCTGGCAGATGTCATCCTGCACCCTGACTTAAGCGGCATGCACTGGCTGGAGTTGCATCGCGCCGGAGAGTTTGCGAAAAGAGGCGAAGAAGAGGCGCGCAGGAATCTGGATAAGATCTGGCAGGTCATAAATGAATAACAAGGGGGGTAAAATGAAGGCGTGGTTACGCTTGGGATTGCTGATTTTTGCAGGCTGTTTTCTTTTGCAGATGCTCGGATGCGCTAGCATAAAAGAAATGACAAGAGGTTTTCTGGGTATTTCTACCAAGGAATTGGAAGAAACGCGCAAAGACGCAGTAAGCAGGAATTTTGACTTCGATTATTTTACCACCTATACTAAATCTCTCGATGCCCTTAAGGCAATGGCAACCTATGTTTACAGCAAAGACATAAAGAAACATATGATAGCGGTTTATGTTTCCGAAGAAGATACGACTCCGGTAGGCATATTTTTCAGAGAGGCAGGCAAAGATATAACGCAGGTAGAAGTTTCTTCTCCCAGCAGTTTTGCCCGGGACCTGATCTCCGCAAGGTTATTCAGCGTCTTGGCCGGAAATCCTATTACCCCGGAATCAAAAACAGTATCCCCGGGGCCTGAATCGGTAATGAAAGACAACCCTTAAGATAGTTTGAGATTTTATGTTAAGACATCTCAAATCCCACCTCTGCGGTAAAGTAGTTATTCTGGGAATCGGCAATACCCTCAGCAGCGATGACGGCGCGGGCTCCATTTTAGCAGGCCGCATTAAAGATAACGTGCCTTACACGGTCTATGACGCAGGCGTAAGCCCCGAAAACTATTTAGGCAAGATCATAAAAGATAAACCCGATAATATTATCATCATTGATGCCGTTGATTTCAGGGCAAAGCCCGGTGATTGCACCATTCTGGAAGGCAAAGACATAAAGACGGCCAATCTCTTTGCCACGCATAATGCCTCTATTTCTCTTACCATTAGTTACTTGCAAAATAATTTACAGGCAGATATAATTGTTTTGGCAATCCAGCCTAAAACCGTGGCGTTCGGAGATAAAGTAAGCAAAGAGATAGAAGAGGCCCTTGTAAAATTAGAGGAATGGTTCGGTGAAGCAGAAGAAAAGAGATAGCTGGGGTTCGCGCTTAGGGATAATCATGGCAGTGGCCGGCTCAGCCATCGGCCTGGGCAATTTCCTGAGGTTTCCCGCAAAAGCCGCCTCTAACGGCGGAGGCGCGTTCATGATCCCCTATTTTATTGCCCTCTTTTTATTAGGCATACCCCTGATGTGGATCGAATGGACCCTGGGCCGTTACGGAGGAGGGTTTGAACACGGGACCGCTCCGGGCATATTCCACAGCATCTGGCAGAAGAACCGTTTTATCAAGTATTTCGGCATTATCGGCATATTCGGGCCTATGGTCATATTCATCTATTATAGTTATATAGAATCCTGGACCCTGGCCTACAGCGTTTTCTCGGCTATGGGTAAATATGCGGGTTTAGCCGACCAGGCTTCTATGCAGAGTTTTTTAAGGGCCTTTCAGGGCGTAGAGCATAACCAATATTTCAACGGCCCGCTGGTAGCTTATTTATTTTTCCTGGTCACCTTTGTCCTGAATATCTGGGTTATATATTACGGCATAAGGGGTGGCATAGAAAAGCTCTGCAAATTTGCCATGCCGCTTTTATTTATCTGCGGCATCGTATTAATGGCCAGGGTCTTGACGCTGGGAGCACCTGACCTTTCAAAGCCCAGTTGGAATATCTTGAATGGCTTTGGTTTCTTGTGGAACCCGGATTTTTCAGCTTTGAGATCAGCAAAGGTCTGGCTTGAGGCAGCTGGACAGATATTCTTTACTTTAAGCGTAGGCATAGGAGTCATCCTGACTTATGCCAGCTATCTCTCCAAGGGCGATGACGTGGTTCTTTCCGGTCTTACCGCCGCCAGCACCAATGAGACGGCGGAGGTAATCTTGGGTGCCAGTATTATTATCCCGGCAGCCTTTGTTTTCTTCGGCCCCCTGGATATACAGGCGATAGCCAAGTCCGGAGTATTCAACCTGGGGTTTGTAACCACGCCCCTGATCTTAAACAAGCTTCCCTTTGCGCAGATCTTCGGATTCCTCTGGTTCTTCCTTTTATTTTTAGCCGGAATAACCTCGTCGGTTTCCCTGTCTCAACCGGCAGTGGCTTTTTTAGAGGATGAATTCGATATCTCCAGGAAAAAAGCGGTTCTGATATTCGGTATCGCGGCATTTGTGCTTTGCCAGCCGGTAATATTCTTTTTGAAAAACGGGGTGGTGGATGAACTGGATTTCTGGGGCGGGACATTTTTCCTGGTACTATTTGCCACCATCGAGACCGTGCTCTTTGCCTGGGTCTTCGGGATGGAGAAAGCCTGGGATGAAATACATAAAGGCGCGGATATGCGGGTGCCCCGGGTTTATAAATTTATCATTAAATATATTACGCCTTTATTTTTATTCTTTATCCTGGGGATGTGGCTGTGGCAGGAGTGGCTGCCGATCATCTTCATGAAGAACGTAGCCATGGAGAACCGCGTTTATATTTTAGGCACAAGGATAGTGCTGTTAGGTATATTCCTGACCCTAGGCATACTGGTTAAAATCGCCTGGAAGCGCAAAAGAGAACGGCAGGAGAGGATGCGATGAACTGGGCTGGCTGGGTATTCATTATTTTTTCCTGGGGCATGATTTTAGGCATGGTCACCTTTTGTTTTAAGAATGTATTTTCAAAAAAGGAGTTAAGATGAAAAGGAAAATTTTACTTTTAATTGTTATTTTCCCTGTTTTGGTCAGTCTTAGCGGCTGCGCTGCGGCGTTTATCGTGGGAGGGGCGGCAGGCGCCCTGGGAGGCTATGCGATAAGCAAAGATACCATACAGGGGGATTCCGATAAACCTTATGACAGTCTATGGAATGCGGCGCTAGATGCCGGGGCGGGCGGAACAATAAAAGAGGCGAATGAACGCACAGGCCGTATCGAATTGCAGGTTGATTCGAGCCAGGTGCACATAAGGCTGATAAGGCTGACCCGCATAGCTACAAGGATCAGGGTTTCGGCGCGCAATAAATTCCATCTGCCCAATCTTAACCTGGCTGAGTCCATATTCGTAAAAATAATGGAAACAACCGAATAATTGTGTTATACTTAAGCCCGTTTATAGCGAAAATAAAGCCGAGGTAGCTCAGTGGTAGAGCGCGGCCCTGAAAAGGCCGGCGTGGGAAGTTCGATTCTTCTCCTCGGCACTTTAATTTACGTCTCGTGCCGACTCCGAGCGACAGCGAGGAGCCAGGCACCATATAAAAACGAGAGGGTCTTGGACCCTCATTTTTTTTGTTATAGCTACGCATAATTTCATGAGTTAGAGAGCGGTTGCGCCTTTTTTGTTAGCCTTTAGATGCTTAAGCGTGTTTGTATAGTTTTATAGAGCGATGACTCTTAATGGCGCGCCGCTGGCAAACACGGCAACATTCAGCAATTTTATCAACTCTCCGAAAGTTCGCCCACCCAAAAGATATACCCCTGAGCCTATAAATATGATATAATCAAACCCCTGAGAAGGGAAATACCCTTTATTTAACGATATTAATGGAATAGACCTTGTTTACGCCCCCCTTTTTCATAAAAACCCGCTGTTTTAAATAAGGAAACGGTGCAAAATGCAACAAAAATATTATTTAGGGATAAATTCCAGCCATGATGCGGGCGCCTGTTTATTCAGGGGCAATACGTTGGTTGTTGCCATAGAAGAAGAGAGGCTAAATAAAGATAAGCATTCGGTTTGCCGGCAGGTTGCGAACAAAGGCATGCTGGTAAGAACATTGCCCTATTTATCTATTTCTTACGTTTTGCAAGAAGCAGGAATAGCCTTAGACGAATTAGAACAGATATATGTTAATGATTGCGATCTTATGGGGCACTATACAATAAAAGATGCGGAAGAAGGTTTACGAAGACTATTACCTGTAAAAGATAAAAAAAAGATAGTTTTTATTCCGCCGTCCTCTCATCATCTGATGCACGCTTACAACGCTCATTATCTTTCTCCTTTTAAAGAGAGTGTTATCCTGATAATAGATGCCTATGTTTCCGGCGATGAAGAAAAGAAGAGGGCTTTTGAAACCATATATTATGCTAAGGATAATAAGATAGAAGAAATTTACTCTCGGCTATCTGAAAAAGGGGAAATGGGAATAGGGGCCTTCTTTCAGTTTTTTTGCAAATTAATGAATTTTGACAGTAAATTAGAGGGCGAAATAAGTAATAATTATTTTGGCATCGGTCACGATGAGGCAGGAAAGTTAATGGCATTAGCCTCCTATGGCAGGCCATATTTTACCGATAAGATCGTAAAGAAAAAAAACGGATTCCTTAGCATACAGATAAAAGATCTTTATAAATTTGCCTCAAAATATAATCTTGTTAGAGAACTCATAGATCCTAAGAACCTTGATACGATTGAAATGAAGACTTCCCAAAGATTACTAATGCCTGCGAGAGTTTTAAGCGACTATAGAGATAAGTTCGTGCAAAATCTGGCATATTTTGCTCAGCGACAATTGGAAGAAGCGATATTTATATTGATAGAGACAGCAGATAAGTTAAGACAATCCAGTAACCTCTGTATTTCTGGAGGGGTAGCTTTAAATTGTCTGGCAAACGGCAAGATAAAAGAAAGATACAAAAGCAAATCTATTTATATCCCTTTTGCTCCAGCTGATAATGGCAATGCTATCGGCGTTTGTTTTTATGCCTATGCGAAGAAGAATAACAATGCGGCTAAAAAATTTGTTTTTCGCAACCTGTCCCCCTTCTTGGGGAAAAAATATTCCATCGGATGGCAGGATATAATACTTGCTGCTAAAAAAGCGGGATTAAGCATAAAGGAAGAAAATTTCTTTTTTGAGAAGTTATCAAAAGATGAATTGGCTAAAAAAATCGCTGAATTTTTATATAATGATATGGTAATCGCTTTTATTACCGAAGGTTCTGAGTTCGGCCCCAGGGCCCTGGGGCACAGAAGTATTTTGGCCAATCCCTTTAGCGAAGCGACAAAAGATTACGTGAATCAAACTATTAAGAAACGCGAATGGTTCCGTCCTTTTGCCCCGGCAGTTTTGTCTTCGCATAAAGATGTTTATTTCAAAACTCTCGGGATAGAAAACTCAAATATGACTTTTACCGTAGCTTTAAGAACTAAGTTTTCTTATTTGTCTGCAATCAAGAATAAGGACAATACTTCAAGAATTCAAATAGTGAATTCAGAAGAGAATAGCTTATTTGCCAAAGTCATTAAAGAATTTGGAAAGATGTCCGGGGCATATTTATTATTGAATACTTCATGCAATATTAAGCGCTACCCAATAATTGAGCATCCGCTGGAGGTATTTTATTTATATAAACAAATGCCGGTAGATGCGGTCGTTATAGATGACATGCTTATAATACCCCGCTATGATATTTTCCGGGAATTCACCCGCTATAAAGAAGATAAGCTAAATGAGGCATCTAAAGAGAAACTGGCAGATAGCTTCTTTGGGATAAATAACTATTATCGGGCGCAATATATCCATAAAGAAATTTTTAAAATAACAAAGAGCTTTTCCCATTTGCTGAAGGTATTCAAAAGTTTATTATTTCTTCCCGAAACGAGCGAATTGCAGCATATATTTTACCAGCTTAAAACTAAGAGACGGCTTTTTTTAAGGGGGGTTTACAATAAAAACATTTGTAATGAATACCGTATTTATATGGGGCTATATGAAATATGTTATGGAAAAAATAAAGGCGATCTTTTTGGGTTGAATGAATTGATTATTTCAGAACAAGACAAAAGAAAAAAGAAAGCAGTTGTAGATAAATGTATTCAAACGATATTTTTCTTATCTGCCTTGATAGGAGAAGAAAAATTGTTATTAAAGCTTCAGAAAAGCAAAAACCAGACAACAAGAGACTTTTTTCGTTTGTTGCTAAAAGAACATCCCGATGCCTTAAATAGTCTTTTCTTTCAAAAGTCAATGCGGCAATAAGGTCACATAGACGATTCCGGAGATAATGCATGATGGCTTCATTCACCGGGCCGGCTTTAATTAAAAAAACCGTTAGCGCAGGCATTAGATAGTTTCCTTGCTCGTCTTGAATTAACCATAACGAAGCGATTTTGCCGAGGTAGCTCAGTGGTAGAGCGCGGCCCTGAAAAGGCCGGCGTGGGAAGTTCGATTCTTCTCCTCGGCACTTTAATTTACATCTCGTGCCGGACCTGAGTGAAAACGGAGGGTCTGGGCACCATATATAAGGGACTGTTTTCTAATGAAGGCCGTCACTTTTTATATTTTTACTTTTGAATATCGGGATGCAACTGACATAACGAAGAACAAAGAAAGATAGGAGAGTTTATGCCGGTATTGCTGTTTTTTACTTTCATCGCAGGCATAGTTACGATCATGGCGCCTTGTATATGGCCGTTACTGCCCATCGTGCTTTCCGTTTCCTCAGGCGGGGGCAGGCGCAGGCCCCTGGGTATCACGCTGGGGATAATGACCAGCTTTACCATATTCACGCTTTCAATATCCTACCTTGAAAAATTCCTCCATATTGACCCCAATGTTTTCCGCACCATAGCGGTTATAATCCTTGTTCTTTTAGGGCTATCCATGATGATCCCATCGCTGGGGATACGCTTTGAAGAACTCATCAACCGGCTGCTTGCGCCTTTCCAGAGCGGGATCAAAAAACAGGGGACGGGATTCCTGGCAGGGTATGCGATGGGATTTTCTACCGGCCTGGTGTGGGCGCCCTGTTCAGGACCGATCCTGGCCACGATCGCCACCTTGGCGGCAACCCAGTCGGTCAATATAAAAGTAGTAATGGTCACCCTGGCTTATGTTTCTGGGCTGGGCATACCCCTGTTTCTGCTTGGCCTGGCCGGCTCCCGGTTTTTTAATATAATGCGCCGGTTCACAAAATATACCGCCCGCATCCAGCAGGCATTTGGCCTGGTGATAATTGCCGCGGCCCTGCTCATCTACACGAATTATGACAAAAACATCCAGCTCAAGATTCTCAACCTTTTTCCCTCTTACGGCAAGTTTCTCTCTGGGGTTGAGAACAACGCCCAGGTTACAAAAGAACTCGGCATTCTAAAAGGCCACAAGGCCGATAAAAGAGAGGTAAGGGTTCATAAGGGGTTACTTCCCGATCTGGGGCAGGCTCCTGAATTTGCGGGGATCTATAAGTGGCTCAATACGCCTGCGCCTTTATCCATGCGGCAGCTGCGCGGCAAGGTGGTCCTGGTTGATTTTTGGACATACACCTGCATTAATTGCATACGGACGCTTCCCCACGTGACTGCGTGGTACGAGAAATACAAGAATAATAATCTTATAGTTATCGGGGTGCATACCCCTGAATTCGCTTTTGAGAAAAATACGAAGAACGTAGAGGCTGCGATCAGGCAATTCAAAATAAATTATCCGGTTGCCCAGGATAATGATTACCGGACATGGCGCGCTTTCGATAACAGCTATTGGCCGGCTGATTACCTTATCGATGCAAAAGGGCGCATCAGGAGTGTGCATTTCGGAGAGGGTAATTACGAGGAGACGGAGCGTAACATCAGAGCGCTCCTGGAGGAATCCGGGAGTCCTGTCGCAGCAGCAGTCAGCTCTCTTAAGGACCGGACTCCCCGTTACCGGCTTACTCCTGAAACTTATCTGGGTATGGCCAGGATGGAGCGTTTTGCCTCCCCGGAAAGGGTTTCGGGAGGCACACAGGCATTCACTCTCCCCTTATTTATACCTCCGAATTATTTTGCTTATCAAGGCGCCTGGAATCTTTCGGAAGAATCGGCTGAAGCCGAGAAGGGCTCTGCTTTGGAGATCAATTTCCTGGCGGATAAGGTATTCCTGGTAATTAGCCCTCATGCCAAAGGCGATAAGGTCAGGGTTTTGCTGGACGGAAAGCCTGTTGACGATTCAAGAGCCGGCACCGACGTTAAAAACAACGTGGTCACTCTGGATGAACAGCGGCTCTATGGCCTTATTGATTTGAGGGGAATAATCCAGTCTCATCTACTCCGCCTGGAATTTGAGGATGGTGGGATATCCGTTTACGCTTTTACTTTCGGCTAAGGCCGGTAAAAATCATTTGTGCGCCTGAGGATGAAGGTAAAAAGGTAAAGGGGACGGTTCTATTTTTTTTAGTTAAATTTGCCCTCTTCCTGCGCCTATTAACCCTAGAAGGAGGTATTTTTTATGCCGCGAACTAGAAGGGTAATCTTCTGCAAAGCAGCCTTACATAGGAAATAAAAGAGAAAACAGGGTGGCTGTGCCGGAGGGAGAAAATTAGAACCGTCCCCTATATTTTTATATTTTCTATATTCCTGTATTCCCGCTGCCTTGACAAAGCATGAAAAAAATGTTATATTTAAAAGGTAAAGTGGTAAAATTGTTCTTTTAGATAGCCCCCTTGAGCGGGGGGGATACCTACTGATAAAGGCAAACCAGGGGCAACCTTGGGACGCAAAGCGACAGTCCCGGCGGATAAGCCGGGAGGCTGCGTTACCAAAGAGGAAAGTGATTTTTAAGCCCTTGGAATACTTTCAAGGGCTTTTTTATTTTTGAAGGGGTGGGGGGGTCAGTCCCCGTAAGGAGAAGGAGGCAGATATGAAAAAGACAGCCTTGATCACCGCGGCGGTATTATTCACTTTAGCTTTTAGCGCGTATGCGCAAATCCCGGAAATGCCGACCCTCTATACAGCGGAGCTTTTTGATCTAGGCACCGGGCCATCCGGAGGTTTTTTAGATTCCCTCAACACTAACAAGGATATTTATGATAACTCTCCGGCCAGCAAAGGAGGGGACGGCCTGCTCAATGCAGTATCGGCCTGGGTAGATATCCCTAAGGGCATTAATGAGGAAGCCCGGGAGAATAATCTCTTTTTGGGGCTGACTGTTGGTTTCGGCAAAGGGCTGGTCACAGGCTTTGCCCGGGAAATCGCGGGGGTAGCGGATATCGCTACTTTCGGCCTGCCTCCTTACGATAAACCGCTGATGAAGCCGGAATATACGGTGAGCAATCCGGACAGGGATGGGTTGAAGATCGCGATATTGTCCTGGTAGAAGCTTAAAATAAAAACCCCGGTTCCTTATCGGAGCCGGGGTTTATTTTTTAGGTTAGCCTTATTCTTTAAGCCGCCTTTTTTACGTCGGTAGCCTGTTCGCCTTTTGGTCCCTGGGTAACTTCGAATTCCACTTCCTGGCCTTCATTCAGCGTTTTATATCCGTCGCCGGTAATCGCGCTGTAATGCACAAAAACATCCTTGCCGTCGTCACGGGTGATGAAACCGTAACCCTTCTGGTTGTTGAACCACTTTACTTTGCCTTTTGCCATCTGTTACTAACCGCTCCTTTCTTGAACAAAAAAAACCGTAAAGCTAAATTTATTTATTTGCCTTACGGTTTAATCTGTTCCCAATAGCCTTGCTCCTTGTTACTGACCAAATATTGTAATCAGTATAACAATTATTTTTGTTTTGTCAACTGTTTTTTCTGCTACTCGTTAGCTGTTAAGGGGTTATGATTCCAGGGGTTTTAAGTTCAAGTAATTGACTGTCGGTAAAAAACTGGTATAATAGGCCAATAATGCCGACGTAGCTCAGTTGGTAGAGCAAGTGTTTCGTAAACACTAGGTCGAGGGTTCAAATCCCCCCGTCGGCTCCATTGATTTTATCCAAGGACAGGTGTCAAAATACCACGAAGTCTTAAAAAACCGTAACAGATCGGAAGAGCGTC
>JAQTNM010000039.1 GCA_028713875.1 Candidatus Omnitrophota bacterium
TCTCCGCTTCTTTCCGGCTGCGGCTTAAAATATCAGCGATCTGACGAGCAGATTCCTCTTTTATCCTGGCGCAGATCTCCTGCGCCTCCTGTTCGTTCTCCTGAAGAGAATTCTTTATTTTTGCCATTACATGCCTACCCCGATGGCCCGTTTGAGAAACTCACCCAGGTCCTTTTTTTTGCTGGCCTGCCCCCGCGAGGGAACCTCTAAAACCAAAGGGAGGTTATGGTCGTACATCAATTCTTCTATTTCTTCCCTTATAAAATCAGAGGCCTTGCCGGTTACGATGATCGCGCCGACGTTCTCCGTAGCCAGGGCAACCTTCAGGGCCTCCTGCGCTTGGCCGCGGGTGGAAACTTCGCGCGTCTCTATGCCGGCGAACCGGAAGCCCAGGCTGCTGGCTTTATCCGCGATGCAGAAAAAATTCATTGCACTTTACTTAAAATTATAAAAGCTATGCCGAAGCCCAGGATGGCGATACCTTCCGCCAGGCCTACGTATAAAATGGTTTTACCGGTAACCTCGGGTTTTTCGCTTATCGCCCCCACGGCTGCGGCGCCCACATAGGCGACCGCGATGCCTGCGCCTATGCCGCTTAAGCCCGTAACCAGGGCCGCGGAAAGAAAAGCCCATCCGGCTACGGAAGAATCAGCCGCGATACCTTGCGCCCAGGCGAAGTTAAAAAATACGACTGTAATAAAACCTGCTGCCAGGGCCCTGCTTAAAACTTTTTTCGCTCCTCTCACCAGACACCTCCTTGTTTTTTCTTCTTTTGCACGGCTATTCCTTGACTTGCGTTGTCAGCGGCTTGAAAGTCTGTTTTCCCGCCATGAAGAACTTGGAAAAAAATTCATAGTAGTTCAACCTTATCGACTGTATGCTTGCCACCAGGCCTTCCAGAAGAATTATCATAATATTGCCGAGAATGATGACGATAAAACCCGCGCCTTTAAGAGCGCGCGAAAGCTCAAAAATAGCCAGGAAGAGGCTGGCGTGGGTAACCGCGTAGGCGGCGATACGCATAAAGGAGACCGTATTGGAGAGATACCCTATGAATATCTCAAATATCTCAATGGTAGATTCCATAAACGACATAAGAATATTCTCTTTATTCTTCCTAGATATAAGCCCTATCACCGGTTTTAAGAACAGCATGAAAAGACCGGCGCCGATAAGGCCGATGAATAAGGGTGAGGCGGGCGTCTTGGATGCCAGGTACTTGCTGACCACGGCTATGACTAACCAGTAAATGACCCCTACTATTAAACCCGCTTTGTCAAATACCGCCTTGATGTAATCTTTATCTCTTAAGGCGTTGATTATATTGATGATTATCCCCAAGGATATTATCCCTATGCCGAAGTAAATGCTCAACTTGAAGAACTCCATGACATTGCTCATCGGTCTCATCCAGAGCGAAGGAAATTCAAACCCGAATACGCTGCCGTAGAGCACCCCGAAAATAGCGGCAGATATACCGCAGTAAAATATCAGGATCGAGCTCTGCCTTACCCCTTCTTTTTTGCTCCTCCTGAGGAAAAGCCCGGCCAAAGCCAGGACTAAACCCTGGCCCAGGTCTCCGAACATCGCCCCGAACATCAGCAGGAAACTCATAGCCACAAAAATGGTGGGGTCAACCGTGCCATAACGGGGCAGGCCATAGGAGTCAACCAGCAACTCAAAGGGTTTAAAAAATGGGCTGTGCTGAAGCCGCACCGGTATGTCCTCTTTGGGTATACCGATTTCTTCGGCGTTCTTGCCTTCTATGTAAAAAGAGCGGTCGATCTTTTTTATCTCCCTTATAACCTTTTCTTTGTCTTCCCTGGGGACCCAGCCGGATAAGATTACGGTCTTCTCGGTGGCGCAGGAATATCTTTTTGCCTCAAGCAGGGTCTTCTTGAGAATGATGAACGACTGGATACTCGAAAGGCGGCTTTTTGAGCTCTGCGCAAGATCCTTCATCTGGCTCTGCGTATCTTCTAACTTCTTGCGGCAATCTTCTATCTGCGCCCTGATTTTCTTCTCAACGTCCGCCGGCAGCTCCTGCATCTCCTGGGGGTATTCTATTTTCTCCCAGGACAGGTCCTTTAATATTTTATCGATGAGCGCGCGGTCGCGCCTTAAGCCTATAACCAGGACCACCTCCTTAGCCTGCTCCTGCCTACCGAGGGGATAGATAAGGTAAGGTATGCCCTTAAGGCTTCTCTCAAGAGGCTGGATATTTTTCTCCTCGATTTTGCCTAAGGCGACCTCCAGAAAAGTGTAAAAAGAATCCCTTTTAATAGGAAGGGGGAAATATTCTTTTATTTGCGATAATATGGATTCCTTGGTCTTTAATTCCTCCAGGAGCTCGTCTCTCTGATCCACGAGAGGGGCAAGCTTATTCTCAACGTCGGACAAAGTCCCTTTTATTTCTGCGTAAGAAAAGGAGGTTATGTCTTTCGACGCATCATGGTAAAGAGCCAGGTTAAGTTTTCTTAATATCTCCCTCAGGGTGATCTCTATGGCCTCCCACTCGCCATGCTCCTTCTCTATCTCTAAAGGCGACAGGTCTTTTAATTCCTTATTGATATTGCGGATATCCACGGGATGGAAAAGCCCGAGTTTTAAAAGGCGGGAAATCACCTCTTCGGATTTTTCCTTGAAAACAACCATGCTCAGAAGTTCCATTGAGGAAGCGGTCAGCATAATCGTTATTGGGCGCCGATGTTTAAAAGCTGCAGGGCCTCAGTATTTTTTAAGCCGTAAGCCTTGGCATAAAACAAAGAAACCAGGTTCCTGGTCTCGCGGTGCTTTAAAATAAGGTATCCCAGGACCGTGCCTATCGTGAACGGGAAGCCGGCGAGGGTCTTTTTTACCTGGCGCGATAAGACCTCGTAAAGAAAATTCTCAAGCAGATAGATGTTCTCATCCGCCAGGTCTTTCAATTTAAGGTAAGGACCCAGAGCCAGGCCCTCGATCACCTTGGAAAGTCCGTTAGATACGTACATGCCCCTCAAGCCTTCCTTGTTTATTTTTTCCCCCCCGGGGATGACCCATTCCAGGATCTCCCCCATTCCCAGAGAGTAATATTTACGCAAGCGGATAAGCCAGCTTATATTCTCCATATCCACCTCAATGCCCAGTATCTTACGGGCTATATTCTTATCCACCGAAGAAAATCTTTCTATGCAGCCAAAGAGCCTCTGGTAATAATCTATGTCCAGGGCTACTTCCAAATAAAAAAGCAAAGCGCTGTTCTTGAATTTTTCCCTGGTTTTTAGCAGCGGTTTTCTGTAGGGGGTATCTTCCAGGAGAAGGATGACTTCCTCTATGTTCTGGCATAGGATGATTTTCTTAAAATCTATATCGAAACTTACCTTGCGCCCCAAAAGATAGTCCTCCGGGTTTACGTTAAGCTTCTTATGCCATATCCTCAAAATAACCTTTAACTCTTCCAGCTCGTACCTCTGTTTCAAAATAGCTACGAAATCCTTTTCGGTTTTTGTATTCAGGATCAAATATATCCTATCGTAGATACCCAGGTCATATCTGGCCAGCTCTTTTTCCAGGATATTCAGGTCAAGCGTCTCCCCGCTTACTTTTTCCATGACTTCTTTATAGGCGGTTTTCTTTAGCTCCTCCCTGATCTCATATATATCCTCGGCCTCAAGGAGCCCGGAGAAAAATGACGGGCTGATAAGGTAAGAAAGCATGGCCCTTATCTTGGCGTTGGCAAAAGCATACTTGGTAAGCTGGCGCATATTTTAGCCCCCGATATTGATTAGGCGCAAAAATACATTGCGGGCAATCCCGGGGATATCCTTTTCTCTGGATTTTCTTAAAGCAGCGCTCTCTTGCCGGGCCGCCTTAAGTGCGTTTTCCTTTTCGGAAAAAAATTGTTTTTGGGATTCCTCGGCCTTCTGGATGGAGAGTTCTTTAACGCGGGTCAGGGTCTCTTCGATAATAAGCGCGGCTTCTTTTCTGGCTTCATTAATGATGCCCTCGGCTTGGGCTTTGGCTTTTTCAATTCTGGCCCTGGCTTCTTCCTCTTCTCTCAGGACCATCTCCACTATTTCTTTCATAGGGTGAGCTCTTTATGGAGTAAATTGGTTTTGGTAATTAAAACCGTTTTTATTATACCTAAAATAGTACCCGGGGTAAAGGATAATAAATATAAGCTTGTGAATAAAAAGGGCTAAGCTAACAATATTAATTATATTGGTTACCTTAGCCCCTCGGTAATTCTCAAAAACTCTGTTTCTTAAAATCAGTCTTTTGCAATAGCCAAGGTAATTAAACCTGCCAGGATAAGGAATAACCCGATGCAGCCTTTAATTACGCTAAGCAGCTGCGGCAACCATTTTATAACGGCTAAGACGCCCAGTACCAGAAACACAAGACCAAGGATAACCTTAAAAATAGTGGAGACCGCATTTTTTGCATCCGCTTTTTTCTCTTCCTGTTTTATCTCCTCTGCCATTTGCAACACCTCCTTTTTAAAAGAACCTTAAGTTTTCGGCCTGCTCTTCCACCGCTTATGTATCCATCCCCATTCAGCAGGATACCTGCGTATATATGACTCAATTATACCGGTTAATGTTTGTATATTCCCCGCAACTGTCTCCTGGGGACCGGGGCCTGTCTTTAATTCCATGGCCTTTTCAAAAATAATTTTATGACTGTCGTCTTTCTGCCTGATGATAAAACACGGTATTATGCTGGCACCCGTGCGCTGAGCCAGAACCACCGGCCCCGTAGCGGTAGCGGCTTTTTTGCCGAAAAAATCCACATATACGCCCGCGGTGCCGAAATTCTGGTCCAGGGGTATGAAAACTACTTCGTTATTACGCAAACTGCGAATGGTAGTTTCAACACAGACGTTTCGCGGCTGGCTGTATATCGTCTTTATCCCCAGGCGCTGGCGTTTGTTCAGGAAGATCTTCTCTACCCTGGCATCCCGCATATAGCGCATTATCCCGCCTATTTTATAGCCTTCCAGGCTGAGCTTTGCCATAAGCAAAGGAAAATTTCCGAAATGCGCGCTTACCAGTATCACGCCCTTGCCCCGGGAAAGACCTGCATCCAGATTAGCCTTGCCTTCTATAGCTACTCTTTGCCTTAAAAGGTGAGGCCTGTCCATAAGAAATATAAGCTCAACGCCGGATTTGGCAATAAGAATAAAACAATCCCTGGCAATCTGCTCGAGCTCCTGAGCCGTTTTCTCCTGCCCAAAGGCGATCCTTAAGCTATCCAGGGCGATCTTTCTCTGCTTAGCCGCAAACCGGTAACCCAAAGAACCTATTCCCCGGGCAAATCCATAAAGCCAGCCTGCCGGCATGACCTTGATTATCAAAGAACAGGCATTTAAGCCAAACCAGCCGAAGAACCGTGAAAAACCAGTGCGTATTTTTTTAAAATCCATTTATGAATAAGTAAATTATAGCAGTTGGGTTGTAAAATGCAAGCCAAAATTAGAGCTTATAGCCGAGCTTGCGCAGAAAATCGTGCCTCCAGGCTATATCCTGCTGCGACTCTATACCTTTAGGGCTTACGCCGTCAATGACCCCTAATATACCCCTGCCCGTATCGCTTTGCGCAACGATCACCTCAACGGGATTAGCAGAAGCGCAGTATATATTGCAGACTTCGGGTATTGCTTTGATCGCGTTCAAGACATTAATGGGAAAGGCATTTCTAAGAAATACGACGAAACTGTGGCCTGCGCCTATCTGAATGGCATTCTCCTGCGCCATGGCCTTTAATTCTCCGTCGTTGCCCTCGCAACGTATCTTACAGGCGCCTGAAGATTCCGCAAAGGCCAGGCCGAATTTTATGCCCGGCACATTATTGACCAGGGCTTCATGCAGATCCTCCACGGTCTTGATAAAATGCGCCTGGCCCAATATAAGGTTTACGTCATCGGGCTTCTTTATTTTGACTGATTTAAACTCCAGCATCTCTTATCTCCTTATATTGATTTTACGGAAACTGGCGATATCCGAAGGCAGAATCCTGGAATAGGCCTTCATGGAGCTTAAAATATAATCCGGATCCCCCAATACGCTAAGCGGCACCTTCAAAATAAATTCCCCGTCATCAAGCTGCGCGGATAAACCCTGCGGATTGATTATTTTTCTGCCGTCAAATACCTTTAAACGCTCATGCCGGGCAATAATGCGGATCTTGGGCATCTGCCCGAAAGGCGTCCGGCAGCTGTAACCGAAAAGGTAGAAGAGCATAGTGAAACGCCGGTTCAATTCTCTGGCATTGTTTATGCGTATTAAGAGAGAATTACCGCTGAGTTCGTAAGTAACGTAAGGCCGCCCTTCAGGCCGGGTCTGCGGCTGGGCGGCTGTTTCGGCATCTGTATTTTTATCCACAGGCGACATTTTAAACAAAGGATCAAAATGCTGTTTGACTATACGCCTGAGGTAAGGAACAGACAAATTAAGATCCAATTCGGGGTAATCTCCGAATAGCTCGTTTTTGCGGGCGAAGGCAAGCAGGTAAAAAGCGCTGGAGTTGGTCTGACTCCTGTAAAGGAGTATGGCTTCGTGCTTTTTCTCCAATTCCTGCGCGTCCAGCAAATAGCGCGACCACTGGACGGGAGAATCCCTGAGTTGTTTAGGCGGCAACAGAGGCAACTCCGGGTGGTAATGCCTGGGCAGGGGCCAGCCCACGCAATGAACAAGGTAAGGATAAATCTTTGGTTGCCCTACTATTTTACCTAAATCGCTTAATGCCACCTGTAAAAATAAATACAGGGCCCGGTGGTCGCCGTTTGTGTCTGCGGGATGAGAAACAAATATCTTGTTGGGCTTGTATTCTCCGATTATGCCTTCCAAATCCTCCAGTATGCTTTCTCCTTTATAGGGCTTGCCGTATGAAAGGTCCTCTTTATAAGGTACGCTGTTGGCTTTGGTAAGAAGGCTGCGGAAGGCTGCAGCATTATTCCAATGGTTCATAAAAATCGCGAAAGTCCCGAAATCCGGGTAACCCAGGAAGGTGAGGTCGCCTTTATCAAGCCCTAATGACTGCATAGCGGCAATGGCTTCTTCCCTGCGCACTTCGCCCATATGGATGAATTCGCCTTTTTTAAAGGTCAGCCTTTTCTCGTAAACAATGAAAGCCAGCTGGTTGCTGTCTCCATTGGTAAGATAAACAACCTTGACTTTTGCTCCCTGGCGCAGCGCCTCCTGTATGATACCTGCGCAGCCTATGGCTTCATCGTCGGGATGAGGGGCTAATATAAGGATCCGGTCCTTCTTCTGGATGGGCTCGATATCCGGGATAACAGGCTCTTTAGACGCAGAATCAGCCCAGGCGCAGCCAAAAGCAAATACCAGTATTGTTAAAAGCAGGATTGTTTTCTTAAGCATTTTACCTTCTTAGATTATGTAAATTTGGTGATTATACTATCATATAACCACGGTCGAATCAATAGCAAGCTTTGGAAATAAAGCGGGGGTAAATATTTCAGGTTACTTCTTCAACCGGCAGGACAAAGGCCTTTATGCCCTCGTGGCCTATTTTTTTCCGCAATTCTTTTATTAAAGGAAGGAGCTGGCTGATTTGTTTTTCTTCACAGGCAATATACAGAATATTGTTCCTCCCCGGCCAGATGTCATTGCCCAGATGCGTGCCGGAGCAATCCCCCCTGCCGAAAACGCCCATTATTTTAGTATAATTATTTAAGCCGCAGGCGGACAATGCTTCCATGATTTCCATATCAAGGGCCTCATTATATACGATCATCGCCATTTTTAAATTCATTGTTTTGCGCCTCCTGCCGCTGCGGCCGCATTGTCCGCTTTCCTGTGGAATATCGCATAAAGCGTAGGGACAAAAAGCATCGTAATCAGCGTAGATAAACTCAATCCTCCGATCATAGTAATGCCCAGCGGCTGCCATATCTCAGAACCCTCGCCCCTTGAGATTGCCAGGGGCAACAGGGCCGCAAGGGTGGTGATCGTAGTCATCAATACCGGCCGCAACCTGTCCTTGCCTCCGGCAGTCACTGCCTCAAACATTGACATACCGCGCCGGCGTAATATGCCTATGTAACTGATCAGGACAATGGCATTATTGACTACGATCCCCATCAGCATGACTACGCCCAGAAAAGTTATTATGCTTAATGTGGTGCCGGTGGCGACAAAACCAAGTATTACCCCGATAAAGGTAAAGGGAATAGCGAACATCACGATAAAAGGGTCAAGGAATGATTCAAACTGCGCAGCCATGACCATATACACAAGGCATATGCCCAGCAATAATAATAACGTCAAATCCTGGAATGCCTTCTTCTGCTCCTCGGCAGTGCCGCCGAAATTAATCACAATATCCTGCGGCAGGGCTATCTTGGAAATTTCTTTCTTTAAATCCTCAATGATCTTGCCGGAGGAACGCTTATATGTATTGCATTCTACGCGCACGACCCTTTCCCGGTTTTTACGCTCTATGGTCTCCGGGACAGTCGTTTCATAAATCCTGGCGATATTGGAGAGCTTGACCGCCTTCCTGGAAACGCCTTTTAAGGAAGCCAAGTTCTCCAACGTTGCAAATGACGTTCTTTCCTCGGGCAGAGGCGCAATGATCGAAAGGTTCTCTATATCTTCCAGCGTGGAACGCGAACCCTCTTCCAGACGGACATATATATCGTAAGTCTTGCCCTTCTCGCGGTATTTTGTGGCTGAGCTGCCCTGGATGAACGTATTGAGAGAATCGGCAATAGTCTGCATATCAAGGCCCAGGGCTGCGGCCTTCTGCCGGTCAACTTCAATCTTTAATTCAGGCCGGTTTGCCTCTCTTGATATGCTTACGTCTACTGCGCCCGGTATCTTTTCAAGGATGTCTTTTATTTTTTCGGCCAGGGCATTGGTCTCTTCAAAAGAATGACCGATAATTTCAAGTTGTATGGTTTTTCCGCCCGCGCCCGTGATCAGCCGGTTTAAGGGGTTGCCTGTGCCGACATCGGTTTTCAGGACGCCGGGGATATCCCTTATCTTGCTCCTTAGCATATACGCTACTTCATCTACCGAGCGTTTTCTTTGCTGCTTTGGCACAAGCTTTACACCGGCGGAAATAATATGGCTGCCCGAAGCCTGGCCCATAAGCCTTCCAATGCCGGTCACCTGGCCGCTCCTTGCGTAATAATATCTCGATTCGGGAACCTCACTCTTAAAGATCTCCTCTATCCTCTGCGCCACTTTATCGGATTCTTCCATACGCGTGCCTATGGGAAGATAAACGGACATGCGCAGGTCGCCTGTGTCCTCCTCGGGGATAAACTCATTCCCCACGAAACGGACCAAAAACATACTAAAAATGAACGCCGCAAGAAAGCCGTATATAACGGTTTTTTTATGTTTCAGGCACCAGCCAAGGCAGCGGCTGTAAAAATCTTCCCAGCTTTTGAACCATCTCTCGGAAACCTCATACAACCTGGAAAAAAGTTTTATTTTGCCGGCCTTATTGCCGTTATTGCCCTTGAGCCATTTGGAGCAGAGCATCGGGCTGAATGTGGCGGCGGTAAAAAGCGAAGCCAGCAGCGTAACTATGACGATAATCGCCAGCTCCCCGAACATGATCCCGACTACTCCGGGGATAAAAAGCATCGGCAGGAAAACCACCACCGTAGTCAGAGTAGATGCGGCAATGGAAAGGAACATTTCGGAAGTGCCGAAGACCGCTGCCTCCTGCAGCCGGTTCCCCCGCTCAATGCGGCGGGATATGTTATCCACGACAACGATCGCGTTATCCACCACCATACCGGTGGCGATGGCAATGGAAGAAAGGCTTATCGTATTTATCGTCTTGCCGCTCAAAAAAAGATAAATGAAGCTGATCAACAGGGAGAAAGGAATAGTCAGGGCGACGATCATGCTTGCGGCGAACCTGCGCAGGAAAAACCAC
>JAQTNM010000040.1 GCA_028713875.1 Candidatus Omnitrophota bacterium
ATCCGATACAGGTTACCCGAAACGAGGAAGTAAACCGTAGCCGACGGCGAAAATTTTCAGCGCACGAGGCAAAACCTGAGATTATAGATTCTTTACTACTAAATCTCCGACCTCGGTCGTAGAATACCCCATCTTGCCCGCAGCCAGGGATTTTAATTTACTCTTTACTACCTTGATTACCGCATCCTCAACAGCTTTGCCTGCTTTGACTTCCCCCAAATTTTCCAGCATCATCCCTGCCGCGCAGATCGCTGCCAGCGGATTGATCACATTCTTGCCGGTATATTTGGGGGCAGAGCCGCCGATAGGCTCAAACATGGATACGCCATGCGGATTAATGTTACCGCCGGCAGCAATACCCATGCCGCCCTGGATCATCGCTCCCAGGTCGGTGATAATATCCCCGAACATATTGTCCGTGACGATCACGTCAAACCACTCCGGGTTCTTCACAAACCACATCGTGGTAGCGTCTACGTGCGCGTAATCCGTGGCGATATCCGGATAATCCCTGGCCACTTCGTTGAAAGTGCGCTCCCAGAGGTCCCAGGCATAAGTAAGGACGTTAGTCTTGCCGCAAAGAGTAAGTTTCTTCCTTTTATTGCGCTGGCGGGCATACTCAAAGGCATAGCGGATGCAGCGCTCCACTCCTTTTCTGGTATTATAGGAAATCTGGATAGCTACTTCATCCTTGGTGCCTTTATCTTTAAATTCGCCCATGCCTTTGTAAAGACCTTCGGAATTCTCGCGCACCACTACGAAATCGATATCTTCCGGTTTTTTGTCTTTTAAGGGGCAAAAATCGGCATTATACAGTTTTATCGGGCGAAGATTTATATACTGGTCCAAAGAAAACCTCAATTTTAAAAGGATCCCCGTCTCCAGGATGCCCGGTTTGATATCGGGGTGGCCTATAGCCCCCAGGTAGATAGCGGAATATTTCTTAAGTTCCTCTATATCCTTATCTTCCAGGGTCTTTGCGGTCTTTAAATAACGCTCGCCGCCGAAATCAAATATCGTGGCTTCGTATTTGAAATTATATTTTTTGGCACTTGCCTCAATAATCTTCAATCCCTCATTGACTACTTCCGGGCCGGTGCCGTCGCCAGGTATTACCGCTATCCTGTACATTTTCTCATACCTTTCTTTTCTTGACGTAATTTATCAGTCCGCCCTCCGTGACGATATCCTGCAAAAATCCGGGAAAGGGCTGGGTAGCATAGTTTTTATTCCTGGTTAAGTTCTTGACGCTGCCTGCTGATAGATCTATTACCAGTTCGTCGCCTTCGCTTATTTCATCGGCATTCTCAAGTTCCAGGAACGGCAGGCCTATATTTATGGCGTTCCTGAAAAAAATACCGGCAAAGCTTTTGGCTAAAACCGCCGATATCCCGCTGCCCTTGATGGCCAAAGGAGCGTGCTCCCGGGATGAGCCGCATCCGAAATTCTTTCCTGCCACGATTATATCGCCAGGTTTTACTTTCTGTAAAAATCCCGGCGCGATATTCTCCATGCAGTGGCTGCCCAGTTCCCTGGCATCGGTTGAAACCAGGTATTTGGCGGCAATGATGTCGTCGGTATTTATGTCGCTGCCGAATTTATGGACCTTGCCTTTGATTATCATAGTATTTTATCCGGACCGGTAATCCTGCCTGTTATCGCGGAAGCCGCGGCTACTGCCGGGCTGGAAAGATAGACCTCCGAAGCGGGGCTGCCCATCCTGCCGATAAAATTACGGTTGGTAGTAGCCAGGCACCTTTCGCCTTCGGTCAAAATACCCATATGCCCGCCGAGGCACGGCCCGCAGGTAGGCGTAGAAAACACTCCGCCTGCTTTTACAAATGTCTCAACCAGACCTTCTTTGACCGCCTCTAGATATATCTTCTGCGTCGCCGGTATCACGATCAGTCTTAAACCGGAACTGACCTTTTTACCTTTCAATATTTTAGCAGCTATCCTTAAATCGCTGATCCTGCCGTTGGTGCAGGAGCCGATCACCACCTGCTCCAGTTTGATATTTTTCAATTCACCCACCGGCTTTACATTGCTGGGCAGATGCGGACAGGCTACCTGCGGCTCTAAATGCGAAACATCATATTCATAAATCTTCTCGTAATGCGCTTGCGAATCGCTCTTATAGATCTTAAATTTACGCGGGGCCGGCCGCACATATTTTAATGTAATTTCATCGGCCTCAATTATTCCTGCCCTTGCCCCGGCTTCAATAGCCATATTGGACATGGTGAAACGTTCATCCATGCTCAACCTGCCGATGACCGGGCCGCTGAACTCCATGGCCTTATATAAGGCCCCGTCTACGCCTATATTACCTATAGTATAAAGGATCAGGTCTTTGCCGCTTACCCATTTACGGAGTTTTCCCTTGTAGACAAATTTAATGCTCGCCGGCACCTTGAACCAGCATTTGCCGTCTATAAATGCGCGGGCAAGATCAGTGGAGCCTACGCCCGTGGCATAGCTTCCTAAGGCCCCGTAGGTACAGGTGTGCGAGTCTGCTCCGATAATCAGGTCGCCGGGCAAAACCAGTTTCTGTTCAGGCAAAAGCGCGTGCTCAATACCCATACAGCCGACTTCAAAATAATTCTTGATTTTCTGCTCTCTGGCAAATTCAGCCAGGACCTTGCACTGGTTGGCGCTGCGCAGGTCTTTTGCCGGAGCAAAATGGTCGGGCACAAGCACGATCTTATTCTTATCAAAAACTTTTTTTGCCCCTGACTTCCTGAATTCGGCGATGGCTATCGGTGCAGTAATATCATTGCCTAAAGCCAGGTCAATTTTAGCTTCAATAAACTCGCCCGGGCGCACGCCTTCTTTTCCGGTATGGGCGCCAAGTATCTTTTCTGCGATAGTGTAAGGCATCTGGAAGATCCCTTTTTATGATTATCCGGTGAATTTCTTGACTGCCAGGGTGGCGTTGTGGCCGCCGAAACCCAGCGAATTGGAGAGGCAGACTTCAACCTGTGCTTTTCTGGCAGTGTTGGGCACGTAATCCAGGTCGCAATCAGGATCAGGGTATTCGTAATTTATAGTGGGCGGAACAACGCCGTCTCTAATAGCCAGGGAACAAACCACGAATTCTACTCCGCCTGCGGCTCCCAGCAGGTGGCCGGTCATTGATTTAGTGGATGAAATCATCACTTTTTTGGCATGCTCGCCTAATGCTTTTTTTATGGCGAGCGTCTCGATTTTATCGTTAAGCTTGGTAGAAGTACCATGCGCGTTGATATAATCTACTTCCTCCGGATTCAATCCGGCATCCCTCATAGCTTCGGACATTGCCCTGGCAGGGCCGTGGCCTTCGGGGTCCGGAGCGGTGATATGATAGGCATCGCAGGACATGCCGTAACCGACAAATTCCGCGTATATGCGTGCTTTTCTTTTCCTGGCGTGCTCTAAAGTCTCTAAGACCACTATACCGCAGCCTTCGGCGATAACAAAACCGTCGCGCTTAAGGTCAAATGGCCGGGATGCTTTTTCCGGCTCATTATTGCGTGTGGAAAGCGCCTTTAAAGCGCAAAAGCCTCCCACCCCCATCGGCGTAATGCAGCTTTCTGTGCCTCCGGAGATCATAATATCAGCGTCGCCGCGTTGCAATATCTTGAAGGCATCGCCGAGAGCGTGCGAACCCGAAGCGCAGGCCGTAGCCACGCAGGAATTCGGGCCCTTGAGCCGGAAGGTAATCGCTACCTGGCCTGCTGCTTCATTAACAATCAGCATGGGGATCATAAACGGCGATGTCCTAGACGGCCCTTTTTCAAAGTAAGTCTTACACTCCTTCTCCATAGTATACAAGCTGCCTATCCCTGAACCAATTATAACTCCGATCCTGTCCCGGTCTTCCTTTTCCAGGTCCAGGCCTGAATCCGTTATCGCCTGTTTTGAAGCAGCAACCGCATACTGGCCGAATTTATCGATGCGCTTTGTATCTTTACTGGAGAGACCATAAACAGCGGGGTTAAATCCCTTTACTTCTCCGGCAATACGCGAGTCAAATGCCGAGGGATCGAAACTGGTAATGGGCCCAATGCCGCTTTTAGAGCTCAAAAGCGCCTGCCAGCAGGAAGGTACGTCATTGCCTACTGCCGAAATTACGCCTAAACCGGTAACCACTATCCTTTTTTCTTCCATATCCATTAAAATTTACCCCGCCGAAATGAAAAGGCGGGGTATTTATAAAATTCAATGTATAATGAAGGTATTACTTATTGGCTGTTTTTTCTTCAATATACTTGACTGCGTCACCTACGGTAGCAATCTTTTCAGCGTCTTCATCCGGAATCTCGATGCCAAACTCTTCTTCCAGCGCCATAACCAACTCAACAGTATCCAGGGAATCTGCGCCCAGATCATCCACAAACGATGCCTCAGGAGTAACTTCCTCCGCTTTGACTCCCAGCTGTTCCGCGATTATAGACTTGACCTTATCCTGCACTGACATGCTATTTCCTCCTTTGTAAGACTTTTTCAAAACTTAAGCCGTCACCATTCCGCCGTCAACCACAATGGTCTGGCCGGTGATATAACTTGACTCATCTGATGCCAGGAACAAACATGCTGCTGCTACGTCCGCTGGCATTCCCAGTTTATTTAACGGGATGAGGCTCAACATCTTCTGCTTCAGCTCTTCAGGAAGCCTGGCCGTCATCTCAGTTTGAATATAACCGGGAGCCACGGCATTTACATTTATATTACGGCTGGCCAGTTCCTTGGCGCTTGTTTTAGTCAGGGCGATTATCCCTGCCTTGGATGCCGAGTAGTTGGCTTGGCCGGGGTTGCCGATTATGCCGATAATGGAAGCGATATTGATGATCCTGCCGCTGCGCTGCTTTATCATCGGCCTGGCTACGGCCTTGGTGCAATTAAACGTGCCTTTTAGGTTCACATTTATGACCGCATCCCAGTCCGCTTCGCTCATGCGCAGCATAAGACCGTCTTTGGTGATGCCGGCATTGTTAACTAATATATCAACCTTTCCAAATTTGTCAAGGATTTTGTTTATTGCCTCTTCCACCTTTGTATACGCGGTCACATCCAGCTCAAGGGCCAGGGATTTAACACCCAAGGCTTCAATTTCCGCGCTTGTCTTTGCCGCTTTCTCAAGGTTGATATCACTGATGACCACATCCGCGCCTGCCCTGGCAAACACAAGGGCGATTTCCCTGCCTATACCCTGGGCAGAACCGGTAATTAAAGCCACTTTATCTTTTAATCTCATCTGCCGCTCCTTTACTGGCTTAGGGGTCTTGATTGACCTTAAAATTAACTATGTCTTCTTTTTTCTCTATGCTGACTACCCGGGCCGTTTCGTCAATCCTGCGCATCAGCCCCTTTAAAACCCTGCCCGGTCCGAATTCAATGAAATTGCTTATATTTTGAGACAGGATAAATTTCATTGAATCTTCCCAAAGCACCGATGCGCCGACTTGCTTGGTCAAATTATCCCTGATCTCTGCTACGGAATTGACGGGCCTGGCAGTAACATTGCTGACTACGGCCACCCGGGGCATGCTGATCTTTATTTTATCCAATTCCCGGGACAGTTTCAAGGAGGCTTCCTTCATAAAGGAGGAATGAAAAGCGCCGCTTACCTCTAAGATGACTGCCCGTTTTGCGCCCTGAGCGCCAGCCAGTTCTCTGGCCTCTTCAATTTCCTTTAACCCTCCTGATATAACTACCTGGCCCGGGCAATTTATATTGGCTATCTCAGTATGGGTTTGCATACAAAGTTGCCTGACCTTGTCCAGATCCATACCGAGGACCGAAAGCATGGTTCCGGGATTCCTGCGGCCTGCCTCTTCCATGAATTCTCCGCGCTTCCTGACCAGGTACACGGCATCTCTGAAGTCCATTGCTCCCGCTGCTACCAGCGCCGAATACTCACCGAGGCTCAGACCCGCGGTATAGGCGGGTTGCGGCAGGAGCCTACCGGCAATTGCCTTGAAAGCTTCAAAGGCCGCGATACTTGCCGTCATTATCGCCGGCTGGGAATTCTGCGTGCGTATCAGCTCTTCGGCAGGCCCTGAAAAACACAGGCTGGAAATAGAAAAACCCAATGCCGCATCCGCCTCTTCAAATATAGACCTGCTTTCGGAAAAATTATCATATAAGTCCCTGCCCATGCCTACATATTGCGCTCCCTGGCCGGCAAATAAAAAAGTCGTCATTTCCCCGCTTCTTTCTGTAATTTTTCCAGTTCTTTCAAGCCATCCTCGGCCGGCTGATAATCCGGATAAATCTCCAGCGCTTTATTAAATTCAATTTCTGCCTGCGCGTATTTACGCAGCGACATATATACCTTTGCGGTCCTTACATAAGCCGGCGCATAAGAAGGATTTATCATTTTGGCTTTATTAAAATAATCAAGGGCTTTCTCATATAACCCCTGCCTGGCATAACAAATGCCCAATTGTGTATGAAGGTGGGCCAAATTGGGAGTCAGCCTGAGTGCATGCCGGTAGGCCTCTTCTGCCTTGGCATATTCATTTTCCGTAAGGTAAATGTAGCCCAGGTTGGAATAGGCCAGGGACACTTCGCTGGGATTGCATTTATGCAAATCCGGCCTTGAGAGCGCAGAACTCAATTCATCCCTGGCTTCGCCAAGATTACCGTATTTTAACAAGGCGTTTCCCCAGTTCAAATGCGCATAGAGACTCTTAGGATTCTTCTCAACCACTGACATATTTAATATTATATCGTTTTTCCATGTGGCATTGGTCGAAACGGTAAATATGGCAAAATAACCGAGGCAGGCAAAAGGCGCCAGGCGCTGCAATACGGGCATCTTAACGCATGAGCGCTCTATTTTGCTTAAAATAAGGCCGAGCACAAGCGCAAATCCGGGCATAGCCACGTAAAGATAACGGTAAGCTGCAGGGATACGGAATGAATTTATAAAATTATTCATCGGCAGCATCCAGAGGAAAAACCATATTATCCCGAAGGAGGCCTCCGGAGGGAATTTCCTTATCTTTAATAGAACATAGGCGGCCAAAACAAATGCGCCTATCCCCAAAATCAGGACAAATCCGGAATGGTATATTTCCGTAGTGTCAATAAGCGCTAAATCCGCTGGGTAAAGCACGGCTTTTAAATACAGCCCCGTAACCGCGAACATCCGCATCAGGTTTCCATATGCCGGAAACACGTTAAATATGTGCTGCTTCGGGGGCATTATCGCAAAATAAATAAAGATACAAATCGCACCGACTAAAAAATATAGAAAATAAATTCTCCATCTCTTCAATAACCCGGACAAATCAAAATTGAAGCTATAATAATCGCAGAGTATAAGCGCTAAAGGCAAAATAAGCGCGGTCTCTTTGGAAAAGAACGCCAGGGATGCAGAAAATAAAGATGCGCTAAGATATAAATAACGGTATTTACCGGTTTTGGCCTTGGACCTAAAATACAGGATAATCGTTAAGAGGCAAAATAACAAAGCCAGGCTGTTTGACCTGAATGCGGTGCAATTAACTACCTCGGCATTTACCGGATGCAGGCCAAATATAAGCGCTGCGAATAACGCCAGCCTCGGCCTGCTGAAGACCCTGTTAAAAAGCAGGTATATGAAGACCGCGCAAAGGATGTGAATTGCGATATTTACCAGGCGGTATCCGAAAGGGTCCAGCTTAAATATGGCGTAATTCAGAAAATAACTCAAAGTTGCTACCGGCCTATAGCTGCTTTCTCCCGAGCCGATGTTATAGGCACCTTCATTAAAGGCCGCCTCTAAAGGATGAGTAAGGTACCTGCTGTTAAAAAACAATTTAAGATTGTCGGTGGATTTGATAAAAGTGTTATTTACGATCACCAGATAATCATCATATACGAAATTACCGGTAAGCGAGTTGGCGTAGACCAGGCATATCAATATGACTATCCAAATGATGTGTTTACGCATCAGACATCCTTATTCTTATTAACGTATAAAATACCGCCGCAAGCTTTAAGAAGTTAAGCTTGGAGCGGCCGCTCTTCCTGGGCCCGAACACGATCGGCACTTCCTTTATCTTGAATCCCTTTTTTTGAATACGGTAATTCATTTCTTCCACGATCGCAGGCCCCCGCGATATCATTGCGCCCCAGTCCAGGCTTTCCAGTACGCGCCTCCTAAAACAACGGAAACCCGAGGTAGCGTCGGAGATCTTCAAACCCAGCACCATGCGGGAAAAAAATTGCGCGAAGGCGCTGATATAGTTTCTAAGGTACGCCCTCTTAAAAACTCCCCCGCCTTTGACCGTGCGCGAGCCTATGACCACATCACAGTCTTCTATTTCCCGTAAGAATACCGGTATATATTTGGGATCGTGCGAGAAATCCGCGTCCATCTCTATAATATAATCGGGTTTTTCTATAAGAGCGCGTTTAAAGCCTTCTATGCCGGATATGCCCCTGCCTCTTTTACCGGTCCTGTGCACCACCCGGAGCCGTTGCTCGCCTTTGGCTATTTCATCCAGGAGCTGGGCTGTCCCGTCATCAGAACTGTCATCCACGGCTAAAATATAAAGATCTGGGATGAGCTTAAGTATCTCGGAGACCAGCGGCCGGATATTCTCCTTTTCGTTGTAGATAGGCAGGAATATTACTGTTTTCATATGCCAAGGGCTTTTTAAAGCAGCTTTAATACCGCCTGAAAGACCCGCTGCGGCTTAATGGAATTCATGCAGTTTATCTTTTTTTTACATTCTTTCTTATAACATGGCCGGCAGCTGAGGGCGGAAAATATCTTCATGCCCCTTCCGTATAGCTCTATCTCCTGAGCGCAGGTTGAGCCGAAAAGCGCAACCACTTTTTTTTTAAGCGCGATGGCGATATGCATGGCCGTAGTGTCTGAGGTGACTACCAAAGAACACAAATCTATGATGGCGGCGAATTTGCCCAGAGAATGATTGCACCCGGCATCGTAAGCAAGGCCGCCGGACCTTGAAAATATCCAGGCATTACGCTTAAGCTCCCGGGGCCCGCCCAACAATAAAGGTATTGCCCGGGTATGCCTGCGCATAAGACGGATCAACTCTATAAAACCGCCCCGTGTCCAGGCTTTATTTGCAAACCTGCTGCCGGCTCCGGTATTCAGCCCAATGACCGGCTCTTTATTCTTGATGCCGATTTTGGAGAATAAACGCCTGGCGTAAGCCTTATCATTAGCCGGAACATCCAGCATATATCCTTCCTTGCGGTATTTGAGCCCTGCCATCTCAAATATTATTTCCGGATAGGTCTTCTTGTTCTTCCTGAATTTCAATTCATCGCATATGCCGAGCCGAAAGGCATAGAAGCTCTCTTTGTTCAAAGGGATGAGCCTGCCGGTTTTTTCATCCCGGCCAAAACCGATCTTTGTCTTTGCCTTAAGCGCGCTGGCAAGGGTTATCGCTTCTTTTTCTTTATCCAGGCAGACCAGGATATCGAAAGTTTCCCGTTTAAGCTTTTGCCGTGCCTGCCTTCCATATATAAAGAGACGGCCGATAAGCGGATTATTCCTTAACAACTCCCGGCTTTCTTTCAGGGTCAACCAGGTAATAAAACTATGCGGGTATTTTCTTTTTAAACCGTGCAGTATGGGGGTGGTGCGCAGTACGTCTCCGATTGCGCCTAACTTTATAATGAGGATTTTTTGGGGTGCTACCATTTGATCACGCAGGCCCCCCAGACTAAACCTGCTCCGAAGGCATCCAGAAGTACAACGTCTCCTTTTTTGATCCTGCCTTCTTTCACCGCCTCGCATAATGCCGTGGCCGTGGAAGCGGT
>JAQTNM010000041.1 GCA_028713875.1 Candidatus Omnitrophota bacterium
TACCGCGGCGCATTCCCTCTGCAGGCCGGCCAATAAGTTTTCTTTTTTTAGGTTGAAATAATAAAGCCAGCTGGAAGAATCTACATCAAACGTGATAATGCCTTTTTTAAAATATCTAAACTTTATATGCCCTAATTCCTTTTTGGTCAAGAACTTTTTTAACAGCAACTCCGGATTATCCCCCGTGCCGGGCTTAAGGAGTTTTTTCTCCCATGCCCGCATTACGCTTTCCAGGGTGTCTTTTATCGCCTCCATCGCTTAACTCAAACGCATGGGTAATACTATATAAATATAGCCGTCTACGCGGATGACCCCGGGTTTTTCGGTATCAGTCAGCTCGAATTCTATGTTTTCATTCTGGATATTTTTTAACACATCAATGAGGTAGTTGGGATTAAAGCCTATCGCCATCTCTTTCCCTTTATATTCCACCCCCACTTCCTCGCGGGACTCTCCGATGTCGGGCGTAGACTTGGAGACTACCATCCTGTCTTTGAATAATTCAAATTTCACTGCCTGATAATCCGGGGTGGACAACAACGCCGCTCTTTTGACCGCTAATAAAAACTGCTCCCGCTCAATCTTCACCTTGCTTTCCGATAAAGCAGGAATAACCTGGCGGTAATCCGGAAACTCGCCTTCAATCAGGCGCGAGATAATCATGACCTGCCCCAGGTCAAATAAAACCTGATTGGCCCCTAATATAAGAGAAACCTCGGTATCGTCCTTTAAATTCCTGTTTAACTCATGGATGGTTTTAATGGGCACGATAATACGCATGTCTTTATCTGTGCCTTGTTTGATTTTTCTGTCTGCGATAGCCAGCCTCTTACCGTCCGTAGCCACAAGCGTGATATTGTTTTTATTAATATTAAAAAGGATGCCGTTTAAAATATACCGCGTCTCATCAAAAGAAACCGCAAAAGAGGTAAGGTTTAACATCTGCTTTAAAACCCCTTGCTCCAGTTTCAACGCCTCTTTATTTTGAAATTCGGGCAATTTCGGGAATTCCTCACGCGGCAGACCCATAATTTTAAATTGACAGGATTCCATCTCTACGACCATGGAATTATTCTTCTTTGTATTGATACTCACGGTATCGGCCGGCAATTCCCGGACAATATCTCCAAATCTTTTGGCCGGAACGGTAATTGCCCCCGCCTCCTGTGTTTGCACAGGTATTACACAACTTATCCCTATATCTAAATCCGTTGCGCTCAACCTTACCCCTTCTTCACAGGTTTCAATTAAAAGATTGGAAAGTATAGGTAAGGCTGCTTTTGTGGTTATAACATTTTGTACTGTTTGTATGCCGTTTAATAGATCCGTTTTATCCGCTTTAAACTTCATATCGCTCTCCTTCTATTATTTATTTTTAAGAATATATTATAGTATTAGTAATAATGAAGTTTGATTTCTGTTTAAATTGATTTAAGTCATCTTCCGGCTTACGGTTAATAAACAAAATATTTTTGTATAACCCGTGGATTTATTGTTGAATAACCTGGATAATTCTTTCCACCTTGTTTTTTAATACCTCATCGTTTTTTAAGCTCTCCTTAATCTTATTATATGAATGTAATACCGTAGTATGGTCTTTACCTCCAAAAAAATCCCCTATCTCCGGCAAAGACAGTTCCGTTAATTCCCTGCTTAAATACATGGAAACCTGCCTTGGCAAGACTATGTTTTTGGTCCTGCGCCTGGTCTTTAAATCATGCAGCGATAAGCCGAATTCTTCCGCCACGCAGCGTTGTATAAAGTCTACCGTGATCAGTTTTTTAGGTTCTTTAAACAGGTCTTTTAGTATTTCTTTGGTTAGCTCCAGGGTGATGGGCTTCTCTTCTAACAGCGAATAAGCGATAGTCCTGATAAGGGCGCCTTCCAATTCCCTGATGTTTGTTTTGATCAGCTGGGCGATAAAAAATATGACGTCATCCGGGACGGCAACAGGCTCTCTTTCAATCTTTTTTTTCAAAATAGCCACCCGCGTTTCCAGGTCCGGGGGCTGCACGTCCGTGGTCAGCCCCCAGGTAAAGCGTGAAACCAGCCTGTCCTGCAGGTTGGCTATTTCTTTAGGCGGCCGGTCGGAAGAAATAATGATCTGTTTGTGGGCGTCGTGCAATACATTGAAGGTATGGAAGAATTCCTCCTGGGTGGATTCCTTGCCGGCTATAAAATGTATATCGTCAATGACCAGGACGTCAATGTTGTTTCTGTATTTTTGCCGGAAAGCGGCGGTGGAATGATGTTGTATGCTGTCAATCAACTCATTGGTAAATCTCTCCGAAGTAAGGTAGCAGATTTTGGTCTCCGGCCATTTTTTCCTGATGGAATGGCAGACCGCCTGCATAAGGTGGGTTTTGCCCAGCCCCACCCCGCCATAAATAAATAAGGGATTATAGACTTTGGCCGGGGATTCGGCGACAGCCAGGGAATAGGCGTGGGCGTGGCGGTTTGACGGGCCCACTACAAAATTTTCAAAGGTATAACGAGGGTTCAAATTAAGCGCGCTCTCATGTCTGGCGCTCGGTCTGGTTGCGGGCTCCTGGCTTACACGGCTGTTCGGTAGTTCTTCGGTTTGCAGGCCAACCTGGAACTTGACTGTTAAAGCGTCTTCGGCTGAGTGATCAAGCGCCTCTTGGATGAGCTGCCGATAATGCTTTTCCACCCAGTCTTTAAAGAAATTGTCCGGAGCCTCAAGGATAAAGTCAGAGGCATCCGCTGATTTGGGCTTTAAAGGCAGGATCCAGGTTTCCAGCGTAGATGCGCCTAATCTAGCCTGTAAGTGCTCAACCGCTTTTTCCCAGACTTTTTTGATATCCACCTGAGCCATGAGACGCTGTTTCTGGAATATTCACAGCTTATACACAAGTTGAATAAAGCTGTGGAAATTGTCTAACAGAGAGGAATCTCGCTAGTAATACGAAACATAAGCGTTCTTTATTATACAATATTTTTTTTACCAGTCAACAGAAAATAAAGTGTATCAGCTTATCTTTGCCTGCCGCGGCTAACTTGCCGGCTTGCACAGAAACCCGCTCCTGCATCCTAGCCCTGGCGCCTGCCGAGAGGTGGTTTTGGAAACAGGCAGGTGGTGGAGCCAAAAATTTTTCAATGCAAATTGTTGACTTCAATCGGAATTGTGTTATAATCTAACACCTATTATCAGAAGAAAGGTCGGACTGCATGAAAAAAAATCTAAAAACTCCTACGAACATCGTCGGCAAGAAACGCCACGGATTCCGCAAGCGGATGAGCAGTAAACATGGCAGAGACATATTGGCCCGTCGACGGAAAAAGGGCCGAAAAAGAATTTCGCTTTGATGTTGCATAATATTTGCGTTAATCTTATCAACCAGTATCAAAGATGCATCAGGCCGTTTGTGCCCCGATGCTGCCGTTTTTCGCCCAGTTGCTCGGAATACGCCAAGGAAGCCTTTATCAAATACGGGTTCTTAAAAGGCCTGACAAAGGCGGCAAAAAGGCTGCTTAGCTGTCACCCTTTTTCCGGCAAGGCCGGTTACGATCCTCTAATATAGCACAATGGAAAAACGCACACTTTTCGCAATAGTATTAGCTATGCTGATTTTGCTGGCCTGGTCAGCTTTTATGTCCAAAACCACGCCGCCATCATCCCCCCTGCCGTATAAACAGCAGTTTAAAGCCGAAGCTATTGTAGCTAAACCCGAAGCAAAGACTTCAGAAAAACCCGCCCCCTCCCTTTTTACTTTCAATCAGGGCCAATACGACGTTATCCTCATAGAGTCTGAAGCGGCAATTAAAGAGGTTATCTTTAAAAATTACCAATCTTATCGCTTCCCTTTACAATATGGCTTTTCATTGAATGAACAGGGGCTTATATTTAGGAAAACAGGAGCCAGCGCAGATAGTCTAACTTTTACCGCAAGCGATGCTTACAAAAAGATTATTAAACGGTTTATTTTTCATAACACTAATTATACCATAGACTTAGATATTAAAACCCTGAACACATCTAATCAACGCCTCCCTCTTAATACTCCGCTAGTCTTAGGTGTATTAAATTTTAGCGGGGATCAGACCAAGGCCAGATTCCAGGACGTGACTGTAGCGCAAATAGGGAAAATATCCCATCCTAATGCACATAAAAATGCCGACTTCGGCAACCTGCAGTTTCTAGGCATCAGGGACAGGTATTTTTGCAGCATTATTGAGCCTCCGGATAATACCTATTCAGCTTTTGTGAAAAAAATTACTCCCCAGGAATCAGAGTTCGGTTTAAATATGCCGGACATAGTTCTGGTTCCCGGTCAGCAGATTGAGCAAAAATTCCGTATCTATTTGGGGCCACAAGAGTTAAGCATAATCAAACAGGCTAATCCTCAATGGACAGCAGTGATGTATTACGGCATGTTCAGTTTTATTTCGGAAATGCTTTTACAGCTGGTGGAATTTTTATATCGATTTGTGCATAACTGGGGCCTGGCCATTATTATCTTGAGCATATTAATTTATTTTCTTCTTTACCCCCTTTCCCTGAAACAAATGCGTTCAATGAAAGAAATGCAGGCTTTGCAGCCGAAAGTAGAGCAATTAAAGAAAGCCTATAAAGATAACCCCCAGAAGTTAAACAAAGAGATCATGAATTTATACCGTGAACACAAGGTTAACCCTTTGGGAGGATGCTTGCCCTTAGTTTTACAAATACCCATATTTTTTGCACTTTATCAGGCCCTTATCCGCTCCATCGCCTTAAAAGGAGCGCATTTCTTATGGATCAAAGACCTGTCTGAGCCGGATCGCGCCTTTATTATGCCTTTCTCTATTCCTATGCTGGGCAACGAAATCAATATATTACCCATATTAATGGTTGTAGTCATGTTTATCCAGCAAAAAATCACCACCACCAGTGCGGCTATGGGCCAGCAGGAACAACAAAAACTTATGCTTATTTTTATGCCGCTGCTGTTCCTGTTCATTTTCTATCATATGCCATCCGGTTTAGTATTATATTGGCTTGTGAACAGCTTACTTATGTTGATTTATCAATTCCGCATCAGCCGCCTCAAATGAGCCGAAAACCAAGCATTGAAGTCGAAGGTAAGACCGTAGAAGATGCTATAAAAAAGGCGTTAATAGCATTAAAACTACCGAGAGAAAAAGTCAAAATAGAAGTACTTTCCGAGGAAGAAAAAGGGCTTTTTGGCATGCCCGGAGCAAAGCCGGCTAAGGTGCGCATTTCGGCCATTAATTAAAGCTCGCCTAGGACCCAATATAGGTGTATTTTTTTACTTGACAGTTTCCGGCTTTAATTATACTATTTAGATGAATGTAAAATAGACGATCAGGCTTAAATGTTCCGCGTGGAAATGTGCCAACTGGGACATTTTCAGATAAGCAAAAAATGCTCACGCCCTGGCATATAACTGGATTCTGTGATGCGGCAGCAGCCTTTACTTATAGCAGAGCAGGCGGGACATTTGCGTTATATTTTGCTATCAAACAAAAAGAAGAGAACCGGGAGATCCTTGAGGCTATCCGGGAGTATTTTGGCCACATCGGTAAGATATACAACCAGAAACTAAGCCTTACTTACCGCATAACAAAGATCGAAGAACTAAGGCGCATACTGGGACATTTTGATAAATACCCCCCGCAGATTAAAAAAAAAGATGAAGCTTATCGTATTTGGCGGGATATGGTCAGGCATAAATTAGAGAACTATCGGGACGTAGACTATAACAAATTGAGAATACTGGCCGAAAGGTTATCCAGTTTGAATGCCAAAGGCCAGGCGCTCAAAACACGGAAAAATAATGGGTAAAATTATAGCGGTTTGCAATCAAAAGGGCGGTACAGGAAAAACTACTTCCGCGATTAACCTGGCAACATATATGGCCTTGCTGGGTAAAAAAGTTATGCTTGTAGATTTGGATCCGCAGGCCAATACCACCAGCGGCGTAGGTATAAACAGGCATAATGTCAGCAAAAGCACTTACCATATCTTATTGGAAGAGATAGACATACAAGAAATAATACAAAAGACAGCAATTGAAAATCTTTGGCTGGCTGCGGCTAACCTGGATCTGACCGGCGCAGAAGTAGAATTAGTCAGCGTTATGGGCCGGGAATACCGGCTTAAAAAAGCCCTACAAAAGGAGAAGGAAAACTTCGATTTTATCATTGTTGACTCTCCGCCTTCCTTAGGCCTCTTAACCATAAATTCTTTATGCGCTGCAGACTCTGTGCTTATTCCTGTGCAATGCGAATATTATGCTTTGGAAGGAGTAACCCAGTTAGCCAATACCATTAATCTGGTAAGAAATAATCTCAATCCCGATCTTACCATCGAGGGAGTAGTTTTGACCATGGCGGATTTCCGCACCAACTTAACCAAAGAGGTAGTGGGAGAAGTGAGAAATTATTTTAAAGAAAAAGTTTATAAAACTGTTATCCCTCGCAGCATCCGTTTAAGCGAAGCGCCTAGTTATGGTAAGCCCATTGCAGTGTATGATAAAGACTCCCTGGGTGCACAAAAATATGAGGAATTAGCGCGGGAAATATTAAGCATCGCCTCTTTAGACGCCAAAGTGGACAATTACGAAGTGAATTCAACTTCAAACACGGTGAGACAGGAACAAGCAGGAGCGTAAAATATGGAAAGAAAAGCTTTAGGTAAAGGTATAGGCGCACTTATCCCGGAGAAAGAAATAAGCGCTCAAGAGAAAAGTTTTTATGTTAAGGTTGAGCAGATCAAGCCCAATCCTTTCCAGCCCCGGGAGCATTTTGACCACCAAAGCATGGAAGAACTTACCCAATCCATACGGGAAAAAGGGATCATCCAGCCGGTTTTGGTCAGGCGCAGGGGGGATTATTATGAATTAATCGCCGGAGAAAGGCGCTTTCGTGCAGCTAAATTATTGAATATCAAAGAGATACCAGTTATAATCCGCGATGCGGAAGACGAGGATTCTCTGGAATTATCCTTAATCGAAAATATCCAGAGGCAGGACCTTAATCCGATTGAAGAAGCGCGCGCCTACCAGTATCTTATTGATAAATTTCAAATTACACAGGAAAAACTCAGCGAGGTTTTGGGAAAATCCAGGGCCTCTGTTGTTAACACATTGCGATTATTGAAGTTACCGCAAGAAATACAGGAAGAGATGAAAAAGGGCCGTATTTCTTTTGCGCATGGCCGGACCCTTCTGGAATTAGATGATCAAAACCAGCAAAGGCGCCTGAGTCAGGAAATAATCAGCAAAGGTCTCTCCATAAGAGAATTGGAAAGTTTAGTCAAAATGCACCGGCCCAAAACTGCGAAACATAAAATACGCGGCATTACGCACGAGCCGTATATAGCGGTATTGGAAGAAGAACTGCAGCATATCTTAGCTACCAAGGTCAGGATTAGTAAGAGAAAAAAGCGCGGGCACATTAATATCGAATTTTATTCCCAACAGGAATTAGAAAGGATAGTGCATCGTATCCGAGGAGGAAAGAGCGGATGAACCAGGCAGTCTTAATTCTCATTAAGCCCGACGGCTTGAAAAAATCTTTGACCGGTAACATCCTGACGCGCCTCTCAGAGACAAAACTGGAGATCGTAGCCGCAAAGATCGCACGTGTTTCCCAGGAATTGGCGCAGGAACATTACCGCCATCTCAAAGATAAACCATTTTTTGCGGAATTGACAAAATACCTGCGCGGGGAACTGCACAACCGGCGCAAGGTTATGGCCTTGGTTTACTGGGGAGAAGACGCTATTGCGAAATGCCGCCATATCGCCGGCGCCACTAACCCCGAAGAGGCCGATCCGACTTCTATCCGCGGATCTTACGGTCGCATCACCACCAAGGGCGTTTATGAAAACGTGATTCATGTATCATCCAACGAAGAAGAGGCGGAGAGAGAGATAAAACTTTGGTTTCATCCCGATGAGATAATCGTAGACCTATACGCCACAAAGGAGACCGTCACAGAGAAAAAGAAGGCAAGGGCGTGGGACTTGAAAAAAGGAGCGGAGAGTATAAAATGATAAAAAGCATGACGGGCTTTGCCGCTAAAGAACTTAAGCTGGCGGGTATCGGCAGGATATCGGTGGAGTTGCGCAGCATAAACCACAAATTTTTAGAGACGGTACTGCACCTGCCCGAGGGATTTTTATCTCTGGAAGAGAGCATAAAAAAGATAATTGAAGTCAAGATAAAAAGAGGCCGGATAAACTGCGTAGTGAACATTGTCGGAGCAAGGCCGACTGAGATCTTTCTTAATAAGCAGCTGCTTAAAAATTATATTTCGGAATTAACCAGGGCGAAAGAGCAACTTAAGATAAAAGACAGCGTAACGCTGGATACCCTTATACACCTGCCGGGAGTGCTGTCTTTGGCAGAGAGTCCCGTTCCGGGAAAGACCGCCTGGCCGCATTTAAAAACACTCATCGCTTCCGCTGTTAATGATTTGGTCGAAGCGCGCCAAAAGGAAGGGGCCGCCCTTTACGGATATCTGCGGAAAAGAGGACGCAGCCTGCAAGAAGATTTAAAGAAGGCCCAGGCGAGGTTTAAGAAGATCATCACGGAGAGGCTGGGCAGCATAAATACCGACGAAGAAAGAGGGGCTTTTTTAAAAGACAGCGACATAACCGAAGAGATAGAGCGCCTGGTTTTTCATATATCGAATTTTTTAAAAAAGATCCGCAAAAACGGACCGGTAGGCAAAGAGCTGGATTTTATCGCCCAGGAGATGCAGCGCGAGGCAAACACGATGGCTGCCAAGTCTTGCGACGGTATCCTCTCTTCAAAAGTCGTCCAGATAAAAAGCCAGATCGAGAAGATACGCGAACAACTGCAGAATGTGGAATAAAAAACAAGGTTTCTTATTCATTGTTTCCGGGCCATCGGGCTCAGGCAAGACCACGCTTGCCTCAGGCCTGCTTAAGGCGCCGGAATTAAAAAACAGTCTGGTAAGATCGGTTTCTCTGACTACCCGGCCCAGACGCAGGGGAGAGCGGGATAAAAAAGACTATTTTTTTGTTTCTGAAAATGAATTCAAAAGACTTTTAAAAGCTAAAAAAATTCTTGAATGGACCAGGTATTTGGGGTATTATTACGCCACGCCCAAGGATTTTGTCGAAGGTTATCTTAAAAAAAATAAACATCTTATTCTGTGTCTGGACATAAAGGGCGCCCGTGCCCTCAAGCGGTTTTATCCTGAGAATGCGGTTACGATTTTTGTCATGCCTTCTTCTTTAAGCGTGTTAAAAAGCAGGATAGAGAAACGCAGCCGGGAAACCGCAAAAGAGGAGATCCGCGGCCGCCTGCGCCTGGCCGAAAATGAGCTTCTGGCAGCCGATACCTACGATTATTGCCTGGTAAACGAAGATTTAAAACAGGGGGTAGAAGAATTAAAGGGTATCATCTTGGCTAAAATTAAAAGCAAAGGACAGGATTAAAGACTATGGCTTACGTACCGTTGGAAAAACTGCTTGATAAAAGCGCAGGTTCTATCTATAAGCTGGTAATTTTGGCTTCCAAAAGAGCGCTGGAGATCGCCGAAGGCCAGCCTAGGCTCACAGATGCAGGGGCGGCGCTTAAGCCCTCCACTATTGCGCTGCATGAGATCGCCGAAGGCAAGGTCCGCTGCAAGGTCTTAAAATCTTAAGAGGCGCTAAGACACCGATGGCCAGACCTAAAAATGTCGTGCTGGGCGTAACTGCCGGTATCGCTATCTATAAGGCATGCGATATCGTA
>JAQTNM010000042.1 GCA_028713875.1 Candidatus Omnitrophota bacterium
TCCTCGTAAATCCTTGCAGACATTTGCCAAAAATTTTCTAATGCACGCTCCAGCAAGAACCTAAAATTTATACCTCTAAAAATACTAATCTTGTCCTATTTATTACCGATGCATTTCAAATTCAGTTCTTATTTACTTAAATGAACAACCCTATTTCTCTGTTTTTCTTTCTCTAAGAGACTTCTTGCTGCTTCCTGTAAAGTTTCAGCAGTAAAAAAAGGATTCTTCTTTTCACTTTGTCTGATCGCTTTGCCAACTATGTCATGAGCTTTTTTAAAAGGAGTCCCTTTTCTAACATATTGCTCAGCAATCTCTGTCGCATATAAATTTCCCTCTTGCAGAGATTTTTCTATAGTATCTTCATTTAGTCTTATTTTCTTTATAAATTTTGGTAAAATTTTAAGTTCTTCTTTGATGATATCCACTGATGAAAACAATGGTTCCTTATCAAGCTGCATATCTCTATTGTAAGTTAGAGGTAAGCCTTTCATGGTAGTTAAAAGCGCTATAAGATTGCCGTAAACTCTTCCTGTATAACCCCTGATTAACTCAAGAAAGTCGGGGTTCTTCTTGTGAGGCATAAGACTACTGCCAGTGCAGAATTCCTCTGGTAAAGAAAAGAAGTTGAATTCCTTTGTTGAGTAAAGTATAAAATCTTCCGCTAATCTTGAAAGATGCATCTGTAAAGTTGAAAGGATAGTTAATAACTCAATAATAAAATCTCTATCGCTCACATTATCAAGAGGATTTTCTGAAAATTTTACTTCCTTAGATAATACTGGATGAAATTTTAAGAAATCATTTATTGCTTTGTTATAATAATTACGATTCAAGGAGGTGCCTTTCAATGCTCCCGCTCCTATATAGATAACCAGACTTCTTTCAAAGTTGGATAATTTCTCTTTATCCCGCGTCAGCATAAATTGAAATGTCTGTAAATAATGTTTAAAGTATATTCTCTGCGCTCTCTGAGTATGGGTATATCCAATGATAGAATATTTTTTGTAATGGTTGCCTAGGGACTCTAAAGAAGATATAACTGCCGATAAAAAATTTTCAATGTTTCTTGCTTCGACCTTACAATAGAATCTCTCATCAAATGCTATTTGGTCGTTTCTTGATCTCAGAGTATGTAGTTTCAAAGCTAACGAACCAATCTTTTTCTCAACCCCATTTTGAATTTCAGTATGTATATCTTCGGAATATAAACTGGGTTTAAACGTACCATTCTTAATCTTTTCTAATATCCCTTTGAGCGCCGAATATAATCTCTCACTTTCATTAGCCGATATAATATGCGCTTTTTTTAAAGCTATGATATGAATCATGGAATGGTAAATATCATACTTAGCTAATTTATAATCATATTGAATGGATTTCTGAAATTCAAAAAATTCTTTATCTATCTTTTTCTTGAATCTCCCGCCCCATAATTTTTTTGCCATTTTCTCTCCTTGACTAATCCTACCTACTACCTACTGTCTACTATCTACTGTTTTTTATACGGCATTCCCCATATCTTGATAAAGCCCTCGGCTAGTTTCTGGTTGAATTTGTCTTCTTTGCCGTAGGTGCTTAATTCTTTTTTATACAGCGAGTGGCTGGATTTTCTTCCTACTGCCACGCAAGAGCCTTTGGATAATTTCAATCTGACTGAGCCGGTGACGTTTTTCTGCGTAGAATCTACAAAGGCATCCAGCGCCTCTTTTAACGGAGAATACCACAGGCCGTAATAAACCAACTCCGAATATTTAAGGCTGGCTATTTCTTTAAAATGCGCCAATTCTCTGTCCAGGACTAAACTCTCTAATTCTTTATGCGCAGTGTAAAGGATGGTGCCTGCGGGCGCTTCATATATTTCTCTAGATTTAATACCCACTAATCTATTTTCTACGATATCGCTTCTGCCTACGCCGTGGTTGCCGCCGATTTCGTTTAATTCGCCGATCAATGCCCCTAATTTATAAACTTTGCCGTCTATTTTCTTAGGCACCCCCTTTTCAAAATATATCTCAATATATCTAGGGTATGTTGAGACGTGCGTCGGGCCTTTGGTCATAATATAGGCGTCTTCCGGAGGCTCTTGCTCCAGGTCTTCCAGTATCCCTGCCTCAATGCTTACGCCCCAGAGGTTGCGGTCAATGCTATAGACCTTTTTCTTGGTCACATCAATGGGGATATTATTCATTTTGGCGTATTCTATTTCTTCCTCCCGGGATTTGAATTCCCATTCTCTTACCGGAGCGACGATCTCCAGCTTGGGGTCAAGTATAGCTGCGGTGACCTCAAATCTCACCTGGTCATTGCCTTTTCCTGTACAGCCGTGGGCTACGGCAGAAGCTTTCTCCTTATGGGCGATCTGCACAAGGTATTTTGCGATCAAAGGTCTGCCCAAAGCAGTAGCAAGCAGGTATTTTCCTTCGTAAATTGCGTTCGCCTTTAGCGCCGGAAGAATAAAATCCTGGATGAATTCTTCCTGTAAATCCTTAATGTATACTTTGGATGCGCCGGCAACCAGGGCCCTTTCTTCTATAAGATCCAGGTCTTCTCCCTTGCCAAGGCCCTGGCCCAGGTCCGCCACAAAGCAAACAACCTCAAACCCCTGGTCTTTTAACCATTTTACGGCGCAGGAAGTATCCAGTCCTCCTGAATAGGCCAGTACCACCTTCTTCATTTATCTTCTCCTAAAAGTTTAATTAATATCGCCTTCTGCACATGCATCCTGTTTTCTGCCTGGTCAAAAATAACGGAATTGGCGCTCTCCATGACCTCTCCGGTTATTTCCTGGCCCCGGTGCGCAGGCAGGCAATGCATGATCAAAACGCCTTTCTTGGCCAGCTTTACCAGTTTACTATTGATTTGAAATGCCTGGAATATTTTTTTTCTTATTTTTGCCTCTTTCTCCTGCCCCATGCTTGCCCAGACATCGGTATATATGACATCTGCTCCTTGAACTGCTTTAGCCGAATCGTGGAAAAGATTTATTTTTTTATTTTGCGCCTCGGCTATTTTTTTTGCTCCGGATAAAACTTCCTTATCCGGCTCATAACCCTTGGGGAAAGCGACATTCATATTAATCCCGGTTTTGGCGCAGGCGTATAATAAAGAATTGCAGACGTTATTGCCGTCTCCGACATAGGCAAAAGTGACGTTGCCCAGATCTTTCAGCTTCTCTTTTATGGTGTATACGTCTGCCAGGGCCTGGCAGGGATGAGAAAAATCAGAGAGGCCGTTTATTACCGGCACCGCCGCGTATTTGGCCATTTCCACGACGTTCTTATGTTCAAACGTTCTCAATACTATGCCGTCTACATATCTGGAAAGGGTTTTAGCCACGTCCTCTATCGACTCCCTGACCCCTAAATTTATCTCATGGGGCGCCAGGTATATGGAATTACCTCCTAACTGGTACATGCCTACTTCAAAAGAAACCCGCGTGCGGTTAGAGGGCTTCTGAAAGATCAGCGCCAGGGTCTTACCTGCCAGCACTTTGCTGAATTTATTCTTATTTCCCTTGAGTTCTTCGGTCAGAGCAAAAATATCCTGGATTTGCGCCTTGCTTAAATCTTTTATAGAGATAAGATTTTTATTCATGCTATCAATCCCTCTTCCAGTATTGCCATTGCCCGGTCGATATCTTTTTTGGTCACATTCAGCGCCGGCATCACTCTTAATACGGTATCATGCGTGCAATTAATGAGCAGGCCCTTTTCCATGCATCTCTGGACCACTTCCTTGCCGGGGATATTCAATTCTATGCCTGCCATTAGCCCTAAGCCGCGCACCTCTTTAATCAACGGGTACTTGCCCTTTAAGGCATTGAGCTTCGTAAATAAATACTCCCCCATCTTCTGGGCATTGCCCAAGAGTTTTTCTTTCTGGATGGCGTTTAAGACTGCCAGAGCAGCTCTGCAAACCAGGGGGCTGCCGCCAAAGGTAGAGGCATGCGTACCAGGGCCAAGTATATCGGCAATTTCTTTCTTAACGAGCAGCGCCCCTATTGGCAAACCTCCCCCCAGGGCTTTAGCCAGCGTCATAATATCCGGCACGATACCGTAATGCTGATAGCAGAAAAGCTTGCCCGTCCTGCCTATACCGGTCTGTACTTCATCTACGATAAGGAGCAGGTTCTTCTGGTCGCAGATCTTTCTCAGGCTCAAAACAAAATCTTTATCGGCGATATTTATGCCGCCTTCGCCCTGGATCAACTCCAGCATTATGGCCACGGTTTTATCGGTGATAGCGCCAAGGACTGCCTGGATATCGTTGAATTTAACCGTTTTAAATCCATCCGGCAGGGGCGCAAAACCCTCCTGGTATTTCTTCTGCCCCGTGGCAGTTATGGCTGCCAGGGTCCGGCCGTGAAAAGAATTCTCAAAAGTAATGATTTCGTATCTGCCCTGGCCGAACTTGCGGGAAAATTTAATCGCCGCTTCATTAGCTTCGGCACCGGAATTGCAGAAGAATATCTTTACCGGAAAAGACCAATAAGCCAGTTCTCTGGCTAATTTTGCCTGCGGAAGATTATAATAATTATTCGGGATGAATATAAGCTTGGGCGCCTGGTCCCTGACTGCCGACGCTACTTTGGGGTGACAGTGACCAAGGCTGCCTACGCCCCATCCAGGGAAAAAATCCAGGTAAACCTTATTGTGGATATCCCATAGCCGGCTGCCCTTTCCTTTGACAAATACCAACGGTATCTTGGTATAAGTGGGCATTACATAATTATCATAACTGTCGAATACCTCTTCAACTTTCATAGCTATCCGCCTATTTTACGATCTCTGTCCCGATACCCTTGTCAGTGAATATCTCAAGGAGAAGGGCATGCGGAATGCGCGCGTCTATAATATGGGTTTTCTTGACGCCGTCCTTCAGGGCTTCAATGCAGGCCTTTACTTTGGGTATCATGCCGTGCTGGATCACTTTATCATGGATAAGGTCTTCAGCTTCCTCTACCGTCAGCGTGGAGATAAAAGAATGCGCATCTTCGGGATTACGCATTATCCCCTTGACATCGGTAAGCAGGACCAGCTTCTCCGCTTTAAGCGCGGAGGATACGGCGCTGGCTACTTCATCGGCATTGACATTATAATCCTTCCGGTCGCACCCGGCGGCCATAGGTAAAACTACCAATATATTAGATGCCCTAAACTCTTCTTCTAAGATTTTAATGTTTACCCCGGTAATCTGCCCTACCCGTCCCAAGTCTACCTTGGCTTTTTTCTTCTCGGCTTTTATCAAACCCCTCTTTTTGCCGTTTAAGCCCGTTGCCTTTGCTCCGAGCTGCGTTATCTCTGCAACGACAACCTTATTTAACGCCTCCAGTTCCTCTTCTACGAGTTTAAGCGTCTCCTTGTCGGTTACGCGCATCCCTTCAACGAATTCCGTCTTTTTCCCGGTTGAACGCATGCGCTCGCTGATGTTCGGACCCCCGCCGTGCACCAGGATAGGCTTTAACCCCATAAAGCTTAAGAAGACGATATCCTCAAGGACCCCTCTCCTGATCTTTTCCTCTCCTAATATGCTGCCGCCGTATTTGATTACTACGATCTTCCTGTGGAATTTCCTGATGTAAGGCAGGGCCTCAATCAGGACATCTGCTTTTTTAATTGCTTCCTGCATTTTTGTAGTATGAAGTTATCCTGCTGGGTTAATCCCCCTGCATTATACTAGAAGGGGGATAAGTTCGGACTTATAAGTTATGTCGCTTAGCAAATTTAATATATGGCTCCATAACTTATGTCCTCACTTAATTATACTCGGCGTTTATCTTGATATAGCCGTGTGTCAGATCACAGGTATATACGGTAGCGCTTGACTTTCCCGTATTGACCGACACATTTATATCAATATCCCTTCTCTTCAACGAAGTCGCCTTGACCTTTATATCCTTTTCTTTAATATCCGCCCTGCTTGCGCCTGCCGCAGCCACTGCCCTGCCGAAAAAGTTGGGGCTCTCGGCGTATACCGCTATTTTAAAAAGGGCGGAATTGGCGATTGCCAGAGCAATCTGTTTTGCCTGTTTAAAATTACCGGCCTTATCCACTCTAATGCGGATAAACTTGGTTGCGCCTTCTGCGTCACGCACGATCATTTTCGCAAGCTCTAAACATACCAGGTTCAAGGCCCTGGAAAACAGGTTAAAACTGCCGTGCGTATCAACCGGGGCATTTCGGCTTGCGCCGTTGGCCATGACAATTACCGTATCGTTGGTGCTCATGCAGTTATCCACGCTGATGCAATTAAAGGACTGTCCTGTTGCTGTTTTCAAAGCTTTATTCAGGGCTGCCTGCGCGATGTCCGCATCGGTAAAAATAAAAGCGAGCATTGTTGCCATATTCGGAGCGATCATGCCTGAGCCCTTGGCTATCCCGCAAATAGTGACCGTTTTACCGGCGATATTAATCTTGGCCGTAATCCCTTTCGTAAACTTATCCGTGGTCAAAATGGCTAATTTAGCTTTATCTACATTTTTGGCAGATAAACCTCTTATCAATTCCGGAATAGCATTTTTAATTTTTCCTACCGGAAGCCTTTTCCCGATGATGCCGGTAGAGGCAATCAGGATTTTTTTAGGGGCGATTTTCAGCCCTGCTGCGACGTATTGGGCCATTTTTACGGCATCGGCTGATCCGGACTGGCCGGTAAAGCAATTGGCATTGCCGCTGTTGACGGCTATCGCCCGGAAATCCCTGCTTTCTTTAAGGTGCCTTTTATTTATCTTTAAAGGCGCGGCCTGTATTTTATTCTGTGTAAATTGAACCGCCGCCTTGGCAGGCAGCGCTGAATAGAACAAAGCCAGGTCGGATTTCCCGGATTTTTTAATGCCGGCGCAGACGCCATTGGCCAAGAATCCTGAAGGCAGGATCGCTTTTTTATAGATTATCATATCAATCCCAATTGCTCCGGGAACTTATACATGATATTCATGTTCTGTACCGCCTGTCCGGAAGCGCCTTTAAGCAGATTATCTATGGCTGCGATAATGATCAGGCCTTCTTTGTCTTCTTTTATGCCGATATCGCAGAAATTATTATTTACCACGTCTTTAAGACAGGGGTATTGCCCTTCCTCCTTAATCCTGATAAACGGCTCTTTCTTGTAAAACTTTTTGTATAAAGCAGTGAAATCCTGTGTTCTGTTCTTTGAACCATTGTTCTTTTTCAGGTATATAGTCTCAAGGATCCCCCTGTTTAACGGCAAAAGATGAGGCACGAATGTCACTTTTAATTTCTCTACGGCTAATTTTGACAGTATCTGGTCTATCTCGGGTGCATGCTGGTGCATGTTGACCTTATAGGCCTTGAAGTCCTCGTTGATTTCCGTAAACATAAGTTCGCTGCTCGCTTTTCTGCCTGCCCCGCTTACCCCGGATTTAGCGTCGATAATTATGGAATCAAGCTTAACCAGGTCGCAGGCGACCGCCGGTGCAAGCGCTAAAATCGCAGCCGTAGGATAACATCCCGGATTGGCGATAAGCGCGGCATTCTTAATGACGTTGCGGTAAAGCTCCGGAAGCCCGTAAACCGCTTTTTTAAGGTTTTTCTTATCCTTATGTGCGGCTTTATAAAACCGCGCATAGACCTTTATGTTTTTTAAGCGGTAATCTGCGCTTAGGTCAATCACCTTTTTGCCGGCCTTCAGTAATTTCGGTACCATCTGCATGGAGACGGTGTGCGGCAACGCCAGGAATACTACGTCGCATTTTGCGCTGATCTCTTTTATATCAGGGCCGGCGCAAATAAGATCAATGCGGTTTTTGAACTTGGGGAATATCTTGGCGATATCCCGAGGCTGGTCTATCTTGGCCGATATGGAAGTTATTTTTACCTGCGGATGCTTAAGCAACAATCCGATCAGCTCTTCGCCCGCATAACCTGTCGCGCCGACGACTCCTGCTCTTACCATCGATAACTCCTTTAATGAGCACATAACTTAGCGAACAACAGTGAAGCTAAGTTATAAGTGCGAATTAATACTTGCCAATTTCTTGGGTATCTAAGATAAAAATTGGCAAGTATAAGCTCAGGCAATAAGTTATCTCGCTTACTTCTAAAATAAAGCTCCATAACTTATGTCTTCGCTTATATTAAGATAAAAAAACTATATAGTCAAGCATTTTCTCGTCGGTTGCCCGACGGTATGCGCGTTAAACATCAAATAAAAATCCCGCCTGAAGCTTCAAGCGGGATTTTTTAAAAGAAATATGCCTCTAAATCTATTTTCTGAGAAAGCCTCCTATCTCTTTGTCCACTGGAAGCGTTTGCGCGCGCCTTTCTGGCCGTACTTCTTACGTTCCTTCATACGCGGGTCGCGGGTCAGGAATCCCTGTTTACGCAAAAGGTCATGCAGCGCAGGGTCAGCCGAAATCAGGGCTCGTGATATCCCATGCCTTAAAGCCCCGGCCTGACCGGTCATGCCGCCGCCTCTGAGGTTAGCCGCGATATCGTATTTGTTGACGGTATTCGTAACCTGCAAAGGCTGCATAACCATAATCCTGTCTGTCTCGCGGGAAAAATATTTATCATACGGCCGCCTGTTTACCGAGATCAACCCTGTGCCCGGCGAAAGGCGCACTCTGGCTATAGCTTCCTTGCGCCTGCCTACTGTTGTATATGCCAAACTCTGGTCCATAATTGACTAAACCTCCAAAGGGACAGGTGACTGGCCCTGATGTTGATGTTTTGCATCCACGTAAACCTTCAATTTCTTGAACGTCTTTTCGCCCAGATAGCCTTTCGGAAGCATACGCCTTACCGCCAGCTTGATCACGGTGGCCGGCTTATCCTTCAACATGTTCTCTAATGATACCTCGCGTAAACCCCCGATATAACCCGAATACCTGCGGTATACCTTCTGCTTGAGTTTTCGTCCCGTGACCTTGATCTTGGCCGCATTAACCACAATAACCCCGTCTCCGGTATCCATATACGGGGTATAAATGGCTTTATGCTTGCCGCGCAATATAGCCGCTACCTTGGCTGCAAGCCTGCCCAGGATTTTACCCTTGGCATCAACCAGGTACCATTTGGTTTTTATGTCTTCTTTTCTGGGTATATGGGTCTTATTCATAAGAGGAAAAGTATAGCATGTTTTTAAAATAAGTCAAATTATTTTTTAGACCTGTTGAATTGAATAAGCAGACCACTTATAACGACAGGCAAAGACCGAATAGGCTACTTTCGGATAAACTTCTTTAAATTTAAGGCACATTCCAACCAGCACAGTAACCGCTTCCAAGCCAACCACCAATGACATAATCATATATTCCAATGCATGAGGGAGAATTAGCATACATATGTTCTTCTGCCACGTAGTTGTGCCCGGTCCAATTTGGAGCTTTTCCTCCTGACTGACACCTGAATGCGAGCAAAGTAAGGCCTGAGGAACTTGCGCCCTGGAAGGCATAATAAAAATAATTTGAACTCAGGCAACTTGATGGAGCATCGCC